>JAUWLH010000023.1 GCA_030613835.1 Candidatus Bathyarchaeota archaeon
CCTTAACACAGGGATAATAAATACCTTTTGTATAAAAAATTTGGCGAGCCCGGGGGGATTCGAACCCTCGTTCTCCGGATTAGAAGTCCGGTGCCTTATCCATGCTTGGCCACGGGCTCTCCTCAGTGGTTAGTTAGCATGTTCAATTTAAGAGTTTCATGGGGTGCCTAGAAATTGGTAAAATTGTTATTGGAATGGAGGTTACCTTTTCTTGAAGATGGTGTAACCGCACTTTCCGCAGGCGTACCTGTCACCGTGGTCGGCCATGAAGTATCCACGTCCACACCTGTTGCAGAATGGGCGCTTTCGCTCCAGTTTACCGTCCTTGATCTCATAGTGCTTGCTTATTGTGTCTGACATTACTATTCCTCCACTGGCTCCTCAGCTGGCGCTTCCTCAGCCTTTGGTTCTGGCTCTGGTTCGGGCGCGGGTGGGGCCGCTTTCTGGTTCCTCTCGATTATGTATTTGGGCTCTACGATCAGGGCTTGCTCGGGGGCATCATAGATGTGAGCCTTGCCCACTGATGTGTGAGTGCCGCTTAGGGTCTTGATCTCCCGTACATAGACCTGGTTTAGCTCAACGCGTAGCGCGACCGCCAGATCGATCCTCACCGAACTCCTTGTCGGTGTGACGGGCTGCTCGACCTTGAACTCCACTTCCTGCCTGTTGAACAGGGGGTTCTTCCTAACTGATGTTAAGTCTAGTTTCAATGTCTTTTCCTCTGTGTGTGTAAAAGTCCACGGTCAACCTTCTCCGTCTCCTCTGTCAGGGCCTCACGGCCCGGCCTTCACCGGTTGCCCTTGGGCAATTTCTAGAGCCGGTTGGCGTTAGCCATACTGAGGAATGACCAATGATCCTCTTATCAGCAACAAACAACCCAGAGCCTATTTTTAAGGGTTGCCAAGAGTTATTGATCCTGTGCTTCCTGCATGGAAGCCATGAAATCCCTTGCCCAGGTCTTGTTCTTCTCGGTAAGAGTGATTACCACCATTCCCTCCCTTGGCTGACCGTACACTATCACAGACCCCTCGGGTAGGTACGCCATTAGAGGCAGCACGAGGAGGTCCTCCTCACCGTCCGCTACGAGCCTGAATCCGCTGTCGTGCTCAAGTGCCCCATATAACGCTCTCTGGGACTCGGCAGTGATGGTACCCGGGGGGTTGCTCACGGACAGGTGCTCGCAATTGAACTCGATGGGGTCGATATCCTGTCTCATGATCCTGTGGTCGACCACAGCGATCTCGGGGTAAATCCCGGCGTCAAGAATGTTCGATGTTACGTAATCGCCCACCGTCGCGAAGTAGGGGGGCTTGTTCTCCTCAAGGAATTTCTTGAGTCGCTTGACGTTGTCTGATATATCCGCTGGCCATAGCTCACCCAGCGGGTCTTTCAAATCCATACGCTTCTCTTTCTGAAGAATTAGGTCCCTAAACTCAAAAGTCCGCGTAGGCCTCGCCTCTATCTGATCTTCAGGGCATAATTGCCCTGTTCTTTTGTCTCCAGTTTCTCGGCAAGGATGCTGTTTTCAGGGTCAACGACCACCAGGAGCCCACTGTAATCATCGCTGAACTCGGTGTTCTTACACACTGGGCAGACTTGGGCATCGTTTATGTTCTTGCAGTGCCTGCATGCCCTCATTCAGCTTCCGCCTCCGGTTTGGTCCCACCAGTGAGATCATCGTTGATCCAGTCAAGCTTGCCAAGCATCGGCTGCCTCGCAGTGACTCCGATCTTGCCGCTGCTGCGTCCCCTCGGGAAGCTCACGGCGACTATCCTTACCCTGAAGGTGTCTCCTCTGCTGATTTTCCTGCCGCTCTCCTTGCCCAGGAGCACGCCCTGGCGCTCATCGTAGCTGATGAAATCGTCCATGAGCTGGCTGACATGTAAAAGCGCGTCGACTGGTCCGATCCTGAGGAATGTACCAAAGTCCGCGACCTCGACTACCTCTCCCTCGATGACCTCTTGGAGCTGCGGGTAGAACGCTAGGATATCGAATGATACCGGGTGGTGGGTCCCACCGTCCCCTGGAATAATCCTGCCGTATGGGTTTACCTCTAGGTGAATGACGCTGATGATATAGCCAAGTTCCTCATCCACGAGTCCCTCATACTTGCTGCGAAGCTCCTGATAGGCTGCTTCCTGAAGTGGTTCACCGAACTTTCTTGGGTCGATGCGTATCGTATCCTTAAGTGTTATGAGGTTAAACATGGCTTCGCCTCAGCTATATAGAGTGGATTGATAAAAACATTCTTGATTTTATCAAATTTCTATGAGCACCTCGAAACTGTACTTACTAATGATGTTTCCGAGATACTCTTTCCATTCATCACCAACTGTAACTAGGACGTAGATGCCCGCGATGTCCGCGCGCTGGTTCCTCACCAGATCGACAAGCGCCTGAACAGTCTCTCCGCTCCTCACAACATCATCGATGATGAGGATGCTGTCCTTCTTCCTGATGCTGGTCTTGGGAACGTAGAGGGTCTTCCTCATGGCGCTTCCCCGGGGGATAAACGTCTCCTCTATGAACTCGTTGATGCCAACCTCCTTGTTGTCCTTGGCGATGATGAGGTCGATGTCCAATAGGTTCGCGACCAGTGTGGAGCAGGGGATGCCGTCCACGGCTGCCGTCAAAATCTTCGTGACCCGCCTGCCAGCAAACTTTTCCATGGCATAATTGCTCATAATCTTGAGCCATGTGATCTCGCTGACCAAAGGTGTGTTATCAAAATAGCCATCCTCGTCGAACATTATACGTTTCTTAAGAGCGTCCTTGATGTTTGTGATCTCAGTGAGCATTTCGTAAAGTCCTTGTGCTCGTTGATAACTGGGGAGGACGTGTCCGCGCATGTAACGGCTTAAAATCGGTGGACTCAAGCCTAGCATATCGCTAAGCTCCTGGTAGGTGTGGGTTTCGCTTGCTACCTTGAGCAAGTCAGTGATCATCATACGGTATTTTAATTCCCTAACTCTTGTCTCAGCCATATCTTCCCCTTCCTTTGAACTTGGCGGGCCTGAAGGGATTCGAACCCTTGGCCAACGGCTTTCTTTGACCGTCGTGGTCTTAAAAGGCCGATGCTCTACCTTGCTGAGCTACAGGCCCAATCTTTCAAGACGTTAACCCATTTATATCAACAGTATATTTAACTGTTGTTCGTTTTGCCTCGTTTGTTTAATATATGTACGAATAACGCAAAAAAGAGCCTCAATTAGGACTAAATAAGCCACAATAGAAGCTTTTCATGCAAGCGTTTAGAATAAAATGAGTAAGGTAAAAAGGGGGTACAGCGCCCCTAGTTTTGTAAAAACAAGCGTATGCAATGAACGTTGCAATCCTAAGTTTTATTAAAAGGAGGGGCATCAATCGAGTTACCTAGCGACTATGGTCTAATGGTATGATCTCAGCTTCCCAAGCTGATGACCCGGGTTCGATTCCCGGTAGTCGCACCAATAATTTCTCGGAAGATATAAAATTGGATTCAGACGATTCCGGTGCTGTGCGCGCTCGCTGAACAAGATATTATGCCCAACTGCGGAGAGGAGTTCACGTGGTAGAGGAGTACAATCACTGGTATTGCTATAGCTGTGAGAAATACCTCTAGTTTTCCCCATGTTTCATTAATTTCAATACACCAGAGAGTTTGAGATCACTATGCCATTCTGTAGTAACTGTGGTTCACAGCTCATTGAGGGGCACAAGTTCTATAACAATTGTGGAACCCCCCTGCAGTCCTCGGCACCACAACAGTAGTACATCACCGCAACCTCAGCTACCAGCGCAGCCAACTTACCAGCCACAGCCGGTACCGCAAGGTGAGCGATTACTAGCATCATAGAGCAATGCAAAAACGGTTTCCCCCGTGAACACATTCACCCTTTTCCTTACAGACCAGAGGATCATAGTGGCGAAGACTGGAGGACTCGGGGCAAACTTCACCGCAGCGGGCGCGGCAGGTGGTGGGCTCATCGGGGCTGGCCTCAACGCGCATTCATCTGGAGGGATATCTAAGAAGACAAACGAGTATTACTCCATGACCCCGGGCCAGATGCTTGGAAAGGACAAGAAGAACTTTAAGATCCATTACGCCGGCGTTCAGAGCGTCGAGATGAAGCAGCCTAGGGTCATCGGGCAGGGCGAGGTAAAGTTCAAGACATCTGGAAAGGACAAAAGGTTCATGCTGGACACATCAAAGGAGATATTCAGCACCTACATGGCCTCCCTGCAACAGGCACTCCCCAGCAGGGTCTTGAAGTAACACTTTTCTATTACAAATATCCCATTTCTCGACATGCATAACCCCACCCCGTTACGCTAGCGATATGTTTTAATTATAGGTGTGGAAATCAATAACCATGCAATACTGTAGAAAATGCGGAAAAGAGCAAGAGGACGACGCTAGGTACTGCTCCCAGTGCGGAACCGGCATAAGGGGCACACAGTGGGAGGACATCAATGTCAGAGCTGACGACCTACTGTCCAAGATCAAGGAGCTCATCAAGGAAGGAAACGTGACCAGGATCATCGTGCTCAACGAGCAGGAGAGACAGCTGTTTGAGATCCCTATCACACTCGCCGCCGTGGGAACGCTGATAGCGCCTCAGCTTGCCGCACTCGGTGTCATCGCAGCCCTAGTAACTCGACCCATCATCAGGATCGAGAAAAGGGTCCTCGAAGACGAGTAGCTACCCGTCATCCATTTATTTCCCCCATCCATACATATTTTATGCCAGTTCAGATTTTCCCGCTAAGAGGGATGCCCATCATCAAGCCAGGGGACGACCTGGTCAAACTTACGCTTGAGGCGCTTGAGTCAATGGGAATGAGCCCCGAGGATAAGGACGTCTACGTGTACAGCCATGTCATTGTCTCCCGATCCGAGGGAAAGCTGGTTGATCTGAACGATGTGGAGCCAAGTAGAGCAGCACTTAATTTCGCGGAGTTCACGGGCAAGGACCCCAAGATCGTTGAGGTGGTCCTCAGGGAATCCAGGGCCATAAGGAGGATGGCCCCCGGCGTGATTATTGCCGAGACCAAGCATGGATTCGTCTGCGCAAACGCAGGGGTTGACAAGTCAAATGTTCCTGGCGAGACCGTTGTTGCCCCACTGCCCGACGCCCCGGATGAGTCAGCGGCGATCATTAGGAGGAAAATTAAAGAGCGAAGTGGTTGTGATGTCGGAGTCATTGTCTGTGACACACACGGACGCGCCCACAGGGACGGTGAGATCAACGTCACCATAGGAGCTTCCGGTTTCGAGGTCATTAAGGATAGGCGCGGAGAGAAGGATCTATTCGGTTACGAGTTGAAGGTCAAGAGAACAGCGGTTGCAGATGAACTGGCCTCTGCCGCAGAACTGGTTATAGGTCAGAGTGATGAGGCCATACCTGTCGCGTTGATTAGGGGATACGATATCGAGTTCTCCGATGAGAGCAGGGCAAGCCAGCTGGTTAGACCCAGGGAGAAGGATCTTTTCATTTAATCAGGCTTTTCAACGCCCGTTAAACCTTACACGTTTATGCTAAACATCTGGGTTTCCCATTATAAAGAATTGAAATGATCCCGTCAAGATTTCCATTGTCATGTGTTCATGTGACATTATTAACTGATTTAAGTTAAAAAACGGGTACAAAACAAGCACTTCCCACGATCCGTTGACCAAAACAGACAACCCAGATTGTATATACCAATAAAACATATTATAGCTCGCCCGAGTGGGAGCGGAAGACCGCCGAAGAAGCGGATGGCGGAAAGCTCGCTGAATCACGTGGATGGGCTTCAAAAGACCATGGCTTTGGCTATGGGAACTGCGTCCCCTTGGTGAGAACACTCGGGCGCTTTACGTTTTGGGAAAATCGATAAGCGATTTAAATGACCACCATACGGACATTATTTTTACTTTCCCGTCAATGTTTCTAAATAACCCATATAACCCTATTTAATCTATATAGTATATCCCTAAATAACGGAGTTCTATAGATACACATAGTCAAATAAAGAGAAGAGAGGTATAGATAAAAAAATGTGGTTTACGTTAGGAGCAATCCTAGTAGTATTAGCAACGTTCGTCCTTCCAGCGTTCTACGTAGTCTCCCAGTGGGAGAAAGCAGCGATAGTGAGGTTCGGTAACATCGAGAAGATCGAGGGAACCGGCCTACACTTCAGGATCCCACTCATAGACTCGATTATGCGCGTTGACATCAGGACACAGACCATCGACTTGATGGGACAGCAGGCCATCACAAAGGATAACATCAGCGTCATCATCGACGCCGTCGTCTTCATGAAGATCGAGGACCCCGAGAAGCTCATACTGAACATTCAGGATTATAGGGTAGCGGTAAGCAAGTACGCCCAGACAGCCATCCGTAATATCATCGGAGCCTACAACCTGGACGACCTGCTTGCGAGCAGGGAGGAGGTTGCAGGCCGGCTCAAGGAGGAAATCGATCTCCTGGTCAAGGACTGGGGCATTGACATCACCCGCGCGGGTCTACAGGACATCAGCTTGCCCGCTGACATGAAGCGTGCCTTCGCCGTCCAAGCCGAGGCCGAGCGTGAGTCAAGGGCCATCCAGATCAAGGCCAACGCCGAGCTTAAGGCGAGCCACAAGCTCAAGGAGGCGGCCCTGAACATGAGCGACCCCAACGCCATGCAGCTACGTGTGTTGACTACCCTGAACGATATTAGCAAGGACCAGAGCAACACCATCATCTTGGCGCTGCCCCTTGAAACATTGGGCGCAATTGGATTACAGGGCATCGCATCGCTGGCGGCAATCAAGAAAAAGGAGTAACCTAAAACGCGAGGTTAGGCAGCCAGACCAGTATGGACAGGGCACCCAACCCCACACATATTTTCCAGAAACTCATTTCTCTAGCGAGAGCCAGCAACCTTCCAATCGTCAAATAACCAACTATAGCCGCCACTATTGTCGCGAGCCCGGAGTATGCATCGGGTCGGAAGCCCTTAACCAGCATCAAGCCTAGGGCAGCCGCGAAGCTGGCGGGGATACTCATGAGGAAGCTGACTCTGAAAGCCTCCTCGCTGTCAAAGTTCTTGAAGAGCATGATCGATGTGGTTAAACCAGATCTTGATAGCCCCGGGATGATGGCTAGCCCCTGGGCCACACCCAGCAATATCGTAAGGGGCCACGATAGCTCGGATCCATCCTTGCTCGATTTTGATGCCTCCCTCTGGAGCAGCCCTGTGAGTATCAGAGCCACTCCCGTCAACGCGAGAAGGGTCTCACCAATCGAGGCCGAGACGTTGAGGAACGTGAAGATGGGGAACCCAACCAAGCCTGTCAATCCCGTCATGATGAATAGCTTGTAGAACATGTCCCTGTCTTCAGGGGTCTTCATCAACAGGATGTTCAGCATAGGCTCCCTGAGGTAGATCAGCGCAGCCAGTCCTGTCCCGATGTGGAGGAATATGGACGTGTTCAGCGTCTCCTCGATGCCGTAACCGAACAGCTGGGTCAGGAGTATGACCATGTTGCCCTCGCTGGACACTGGTAGCCACTCAAGCAGTCCCTGTAAAAGCCCCGCAATGATAGAGGCGGTTATCGAGTCCACACAAGTAATGATGAGGTCTACGATAAAACCCGTGCGCCCAAACCGTTAATAAACATCATCCATCCAGATTGAGCCATGCTCATCGACCAGAAAGCCATCAAGGGGGAAATGAACCAGCTCATCGAGGTGATAGATTTTAACGGGATGATAGAGAAGGCGGGAAGCATCATTGACGAGCACCCATCGAGCTACTTGGGCAGGTGGTGGATGTCGAGGGCCCTCATATTCATGGGAAGGACAGATGAGGCCCTTGACTGGCTCATGATGGCAATGAGGAGAGCTGACTCCGATGGGGAGGAGTCCAGGATCGCCTCAAGCATGGCCAACGTCTACAACGTGAGGAAGCAGTGGGAGGACTCGCTGAACTATTCTGCCATCTCCCTTGAACTCGACCCGAGAAACGTGGTGGGCGTTATAGCCCGCAGCATCGCGCTCTCCGCGACGGGTAAGAGAAATGAGGCTTCAAGGTTGCTTGACTCAAATAAGAGGCTATACGTCGATGACTACCAGCGAGCATGCGTGGCTGCGGTCAAAAGGGACAAGCCCAGTATGTTAAAGTATCTCAGGAATGCCATGGAGGAAAGCCCCCACAGCAAGGTCACGGTCCGGTACGACCCCGATTTCGCTCCCTACAGAAGGGACCCCGAGTTCAGGGAGATCACGACCTAGGCAACTTTTATCAGCGGAATCGCCGCGATTATATTGAATTCACTTGAAAATTATAGTCCTCTACGGCTCAAAGCCCAGCAAGAACAGCGTTGAATTAATCGAGGCCGCCCAGAACCAGGGCCACACGGTAATAAAAGGGCCCACTAGCGATGTGTCAAGCATGATCAGTAACGACGGCAGCAAGTTCTGGCTCGGGAGGGAGGACATATCCGATGTGGACATGTGTCTGCTACGCAGCTTCGGGCCTGGAAGCACTGAGCAGTCAACACGTCGCATTAGTATGCTGGAGCACATGGAGATTGCGGGGATCAAGGTGGTGAACAGCACCTACCCGTTCAGGAGGAGCAGGGACAAGTACGCTACACAGTACGTGCTCCACGCGGCAGGAATACCAATCCCCCAGACCTTCACCACCGAGAGCCTGGCAAGGGCATACCAGAAGACCAACGAGATGGGCAAAACCATCTACAAGCCCATCCTTGGAAGTATGGGCAGGGGCAGCATGAAGTTCGATGACGCGGACATGGCGTACAACGCCTACAGGTTGCTGGACAGACTACAGCATCCTTTGATACTACAGAAGTACGTCCAGACCCCTGGCAGGGATATCAGGATCTTCATTGTAGGTGACGAAGTAGTCGGCGCCGTGTACAAGTACCTCCCAGAGGGCAAGTGGAAGAGCAACTTGGCCCAAGGAGGCAGGATGGTGGAGGAGGAGATGAGCGATGAGATCATAGACATGGCTTTCAAGGCCACCAAGGCCATGGGTCTGGATTATTCAGGCGTGGACATCATCGAATCACCAGAGGGGCCCATAGTTCTTGAGGTGAACGCCTCGCCGGGCTGGCAAGGACTGAAAAAGGCGACGGGAAAAAATGTAGCAGATATAATCGTCAGGTATGGGGTGGAGCAGGTTGAGTGACGAGCTTTCAAGGATACCCATCAAGATCACCGTGGTGGACAAGGGAGAGGCCACAGGATACCTGAACAGGCTAACCGCGCCCTTAACGGTTGGGGCGATCGCCCAGAGGCTTCCAATCAACAGCAGGACGAGCCCGGCAATGGGGCACATTTCAATCCTAATAGACCTCAAGAGGGGAGTAGAGAAACCAGTAACGCAGGTAAAAGCAGGCACAATCGCTTACTGGCCGAGGAGCGACGCCCTCACCATCTACCCAAAGGACACCAAGCCCTACGGCCCAGTGAACAAGATCGGTGAGATCGAGGAAAATTTGGAGCTTTTCAACAGGCTCAGAAGCGGTTCAAGGATAATAATAGAGAAAATCTAGGACTCGCCAGCCATCTTGTAGACTTTCAGGTTCTTACTGCGAGTGACGAACTCGACGACGCCCTTTGACTCTAGTTCCGTGAGCATCCTCTTGGCCACGCTGACCTTAAGATTGAACCTAATCGCTACTGCTGTTGGTGTGATTGCCTTCATTCCTTTGAGGGCCCCCAGGGTCTCTTTATTTGCGAGATCGGGGATATCGACACCGCCGACAATCTTCTCTCTACGTCCTAAATTTTGACTGGACATTATTGTTCACCCACCAATTCTTGGGTGTGAATTAAAAACCCTGTGGCTAGAGGTACTTTTGTATCTCTTCGATGCTGAGGGTCCTGAACTTTTTGGACTCTTTTGTCACAACCGCGATGTTCATCCCGTCAGCGGATAGATCATTATCTGATGCCTCCTTCAGAGCTTGCACTGATAGGGCAATGGCTTCATCTAGGGTGATCTCCTGTCGGTACTCCTCCTTAAGGACCGCTAATGCTTTCTCGCTGTTGCGTCCAACTGAGGTAGCCTTGTAGCCGCGGTAACTCCCGCTTGGGTCCGTCGCGATTAGGCTGACTCGGTGATCATCGACGCCACCGAACAGTAAACTTACGCCAAAAGGCCTCACACCTGCGTTCTGGGTGTACCTCTGGAGAAGGTCGCCTACCCCGCTGGCTAGATCCTCTACATCTGCGGGTTCATCGTATGTCATCTTGTTGCTCTGACAGAAGAGTCTGGCCTGCTTGATTAGTACACGGGCATCCGGGCTGAGACCTGCGATTGCCACGCCAACGTGGTCATCGATCCTGAAGATCTTCTTGCTATTTCTAGGTGCAGCTAGCTTGCTCAGCTGTGGCTCAAGGACCGCGAGGATAACTCCCTCCTCACTTTTGATGCCTACTATTGGGCTGCCTCTCTTGACAAGCTCTAGGGCGTATTCGACCTGGTAGATCCTTCCCTCTGGTGAGAAGATCGTGATTGCTCCGTCGTATTCTCTTCCGCGTGACATTGTTGATCAGCCCGAAATATCTTGAATAGGGAATGTACCCCCGTTTTTAAAGGTTCCAATGATAATTTTGGGGACACCTGAAACCTGTGAGCCCCAAATTATGGTTAAGTAAGGGGATTGGGATGTTATTGGTTAAGCCAAACCGTGATAATCTGCTTGAGATAGTGGTCATTGGGGAGATAACCCACAACAAATCGACAGCGGGTACATGGACAATAATGACGGAAAGCCTAGATTCTGCCCAAGGTAGAAGTCAAAACGACGGTTGAGGGCGGTCCTCCTTGGAGCCATTTCTGTTTTTCGAGAACTTTTTTCATGGGATGAACTCAGAGTTGACTTCATATAACGGAATTGGGTACCCTGAACTGTCCTAGAGCATCAGCTCGATTGCTTTTTCCCGTCCGTACCGCTCGTAGGGCTTTGTAAGGTGCCTTTGAGCCCCCCTGTCGGGGAGATATATCCCAGGGACGATACCCCGCTCCTGCTCGATAGCTTCCTCGACCAATACAGTCCCCCTATAGCCGCATTTCTTGCACCTTAATCCCTTTTCCTTTCCCATGGACTCCGTTGAGCCACCGCACTCTGGGCACTTGGGCTTAACATACTTGATCTTGGGTACTGTTTCGTGCAGGGCTAGTTTCTCAATGTTAAGGGTCAGTTCATTTTCGTGGATGCTGACACCTGAGTAAATCGTCACATCGTCTCCTGGGATCAGCTTGCGGACAATGGCTCTGAATGATCCCGTTGGCTCAAAGGCGGCGCAGTCCACCGCTCCCGTCTCGTCCTTGAGCCTGAAGAAAACGTGCCCGCCCTCGATGGTTTCAGGTACAGAGTCCACCTTTCCTTTCACGACGGCGGGGTTGTATGGTTCAATCTCTGAGACTTTTATCGGGTCACTGTAGTGCAGGTTCGTCCCTTGGTTCGAGCGGCAGATCATCCACCGCTCCACGGGTTCAAGTGGTTTGATCATCTGCATGGCGTCATAGACAGCTTCAGGTGTCTCCCCCCTTACCCCGTAGAGCACAGGGTCTGGCCCCCTTGGTGTGATTAGCGGCTTCCCTTTCTCGTCTAGGTTGTTGAAGGTGGAATCTGAGAGAGCCTCGTCCATCACTATGATCGAGGCAGCGTCTACTCTGCGGGGGGTTCCCCAGTTTTCCGGGGCACGGTATGTGAGAAGTTCGTAGGTCAGGTCCCCCTCAAGGGTGCCTCCGATGGCGGCAAGGGCCCCGATGATCCCCCTGCCAGTCTTGTATTCAATGTAGTCCATTTTATGTTTCTCGATGAGATTCATCGCCAGTTTCTTCTCAACAAGTGATCTGACCACCGTTTCCGAGTAAGCCTTGACATCATCTGGCACCTCGCCCTTCAGGAAAACTATCCCCGGGTTGGTGTTGTCGCATGAGAACTCGCCATACTCGTCTACCAGCTCCTTTACGACGTTGCGTATATCCGAGTAAAGGGATTCCTCGATATTCAGCCTCAGGCATACCGAGGCGTTCCCCCTGGTCTTCCATGGTGTGTTAGGGTTTAACCTGAGAAGCGTAGGATAGCCCTTGAACTCGACCCCCAGGACTAGCAGATACTCCACCAGAACAGCTGCAACGTAGGTCGTGCAGCCTCCCTCCGGGCTGTCTGTGTCGTCGAGGCCGATGTGGAGCATCATTTCTTCTGGTTGTCCTCAGCAAAAGGAATAAAGATTTTGAAAAAGGTGGGGTTTAGACCACGATCATGGTGAGCGTAGACCGAACCTTGTCGAGGCGGCGGATCTTCCAGCTGATGATGTCCTTGAGTTCCTGCATGGTCTCGGTGGATATGCGTGCGATGATATCATACACGCCGTAGACCATGTGTGCTTCTTTGACCTCATCGATATCTTTGAGTCCCTTCAGCACCTCACTCTCTGATCCTATCTCTGCATTGATTAGTACGAAAGCTGTTGCCAAAACATGCACCTAGTATGGATCAATTGTTACGGGATTTAAGCGTTATCAGAGTAGATATAATATATACCATAGGATATGTGAAGCCCATGCCAAATCTGACGATAAATGGCAGAAAATACAGCCCGACCCTGATTCTCTTTGATGTGGACGGCACCCTAGTTGATGACAGCCACAGGTATAGTAGTCTAGGTAAGGCTAGGTACACTGCCTTCAAGGAGCACGCCTCTGAGAACGCTGCTGAGAAGTGGGCAGAGCTGGCGGGTATAAACCCCTCGGATTGGACCATCGATCCCTCGGGCCCCATCAGCAAGGCACCGAGGAGGGACGACTTGGCCATAGCGGGTGGGGCGCTCTACCTGGACGGGCATAACTGGTATGATGCACGGGAACTGGCTGAGAGGATTTACGAGTTGGCAGATAAGACCCAGGCGGCGACGTTCAAGCCTGTGATCTACGAGGGGGTTAAGGAAAAGCTTCAGGAGCTGCATGATGCTGGATTCAGGCTGGGTATTGCCACGAATGGTGTTACCAGCATCACCGAGACAATGCTTGATGGGCTAGGAGTTGGGGATCTTTTCTCCATAATTGTGGGCGCGGACATGGTTGAGAGGAGCAAACCCGCGCCTGACATGATATTGCTCGCGTGCAACAGGACAGGCGTCCCCATCTCTGAGGCGATGTACGTCGGAGATCAACCCACTGATATCAGAGCAGCAAAGGCCGCGGGGGCAAATGCTTACGTCGCCGTTAGAAACCAGATAGAGGAAGCTACCGAGAACACCTCATCTGTGGCTGATTTTGAGGTATAATGGTTAAAATTAAGCCAGTTATAGGAAAACTCAGATATTGGTCGCGCACAGATGAACCATAAGGTGTACGCATGATTCTGGGTGAGTAACACTTATTACCGTATGATTCTAACCTTAATTATGTTATCTGAGAACACTAAAATCCATGAGGATTACTTTAAACTCAGATCCGTAGCCGAATCAACCAAAAGAATATACAAACAAGCCCTCGATTCCTGGGATTCAATCACAAACACCCCTATCCAAAACCTAGAGAAAGAACTCCTAACAGACTGGTTTTCACAGGCCAACAAAAAACTCAGCCCATCTTCAATAGACAAATACGGGCAGATGCTCAGGATCTTCTACGCTTTCACCTTAGAAAAAGATGGCTTGTGTAAAAGAAAAGCCTAGTCAGAGGCCGAGGAAGTATTTGATCATATCCCATTCAAAGACTTGAGAAAAAGGGCGAACCTAAACACTAAGCTCAGGGACAAAGTGGTTACTTCCCAAGAGTTCCAAGCCATAATGACAAACACCGAGAACCCTAGGCTCAAAGCCTTGATAACTGTCACCTATGAAAGTGGGTGCAGAAAAGGTGAGGTCCTGGGGCTCCGTATGAAGGATGTCACTGTTTCAAGTGATCATTGGACTTTAACCGTGGAGGGCAAAACAGGGACCAGAGTAGTCCCAATAGTCAAGAGCATCCCTTATCTCAGGGCCTATTTAGCTACCCACCCAGACCGGGATAATGCAGAGTCTCCGCTGTTCGTCAGGATAGATAAGAACGGTGATTTTCAACCTCTTAATCCTATGGGATTCAACACTAGCTTGATTTATGTGTGTATGAAGGCAGGGATCAGGAAAATACATCCTCATATGTTCCGGCATACCAGGT
>JAUWLH010000182.1 GCA_030613835.1 Candidatus Bathyarchaeota archaeon
AAGAAGAAAACACGGACCCCAACTCACTTCTTCAACATAGGACCCACAAAATACCCCACAACCGCCCCAAGCACCAAAGTCGCAATCGCATACATCTGCCAAATGCCCGCGGAACTCTGCGCCGCAGCAAGCGCAGCCTCAATACCATCCACATCCTCCGCGAGACCGGCGATCTGAACAATAAGACTGCCAATATCTCCCTCGAGGCCGGAGACGTCGCTGTTTAGATCGCTAACCTGGCCCTCCAGCGAGCGCGTAAGTTACGAAAAAATGTTAATAGGTTCCTAGCTCAGCTTATGTTGACTAATAGTCAATGGAGGAATGGAAGTGAAAAAGAAAGAAATATTCATCCTATGTATGCTGTTAACGACGACACTCGCCGCGTTGGGAGTCGGCGGCACAGTACAAGCGAACCCTGATGTTGATCTAGTTATAATAACCCCTCACTGGGAAGGCATCAAACAAGAATATGAAGCTGCCTTCAAAGCCTACTACCTTGAGACGTTCGGGGAGGTAGTCAATATCCAATGGCTCGATGTCGGTGGAACTTCAGATGTTATAAAATATGTCGACTCTGCCTTTGATGCAACCCCAGAAAGCATTGGCATAGATATTTTCTGGGGCGGTGGCATCGACCCATTCATCGCTGCAAAAGAAAAGGGACAACTTCTAGCATACGAGGTCAGCGAGGCGGTCCTAAGCAAGATACCTGAGACCATAGCTGGTGTGCCCATGTATGATCCGGATTACACGTGGTACGGTTCTGCTCTCTCCGGCTTCGGCATCGTCTACAATAAGGCGTTGCTAGAGTTGGAGGGATTACCTGTGCCAGAGACCTGGGAGGATCTGACGGATCCTCAGCTCAAGGGCTGGGTAGGTTCCGCAGATCCCCGTCACAGTGGCAGCACTCACATGATGTACGAGATCATTCTGCAGGCATATGGCTGGGAGGAAGGTATGAAGCTGGCGACTTTAATGGGCGCCAACATCAAGACCTTCCCCTCGAGCTCAAGTGCAGTTCCTAAATCTGTTGGTTCCGGAGACGTCGCATATGGACTAGCCATCGACTTTTACGCATGGTCTGAGGTCGCAAAGGTTGGGGCCGATAAGATCGGCTACGTCATGCCTTCGGGGCTGACGGTGATCAACCCGGACAGTATCGCGATCCTCAAGGGGGCACCAAACCTGGAGGTTGCACAGAGATTCGTGGAATACGCGCTGTCTGAAGCTGGACAGACACTCTGGATGCTCGATAAGGGTGCTGAAGGTGGACCAACGGATTATATGCTTGGACGCATGTGCGTGATACCGAGCCTTTACGATGAACTTGCGGACGTCACAGTCGTGCCCATCAACCCCTTTGAAATGGAATCCTCACTGGACTACGACGCTGCCCTGGGTTCAAAACGCTATTCGTTCGTAAACGACCTCATCGGATCCATGGTAATTGACAGCCACGAAGACTTGGTAGCTGCTTGGGGCGATATTATCGCAACCGAGAGCACCCTCGAGGAAGCTGGAATCACATCAATGAACATAGAGGCGGCAAAGGACAAGCTAGGAGAGGTGCCCCTGTCATCTGCAGATGCCCTAGATGCTGCGGAGGACTGGAGCGACGCCGAGATCAGGAACGAGTATATCTCCGAATGGCACACATTCGCACTAGAGAAATATGACAGTGCTACAGGTCTAGCAGCAGCAGCCAGAACTGAGCTGTCAACTCAATTGCAGAGTGAACGCGAGGCGTTGATCGCCCAGTACGAGGCTCAGCTAGATGAAGTAAAGGCACAGACACAGAACAACCTATACATGGGACTTGGTGGCGGGTTAGTAGTCGGTGCGATTAGCGGATACGCTATCGCCTACTACATGTCAAGAAAGAGCGAAGTTGCAGCCGTAGAAGAATAAACACTGCCTCCCTTTTTTTAAAAATTTTTAATATTCTACGGATCATTCCTTATTCGGACAAGGTTCAAGAGAGGGCTTATAAACGGTTACAGTTTCCTTGAGTGGGATCTCAAAATTTTTCGGGGACGTAAAAGCAGTTGACGACATTGACCTCCAAGTCAAAGACGGTGAGCTCTTCTTCCTACTAGGCCCTTCGGGATGTGGGAAGACCACAACCCTGAGGGTGATAGCTGGTTTCTACAAGCCAGAAAGGGGGAGGGTTTACTTCGACGATAGACTCATCAATGATATCCCACCTTACAGGAGGAACGTGGGCATGGTCTTTCAGAACTATGCCCTCTGGCCCCACATGACCGCGTATGACAATGTAATCTACGGGCTTAAAGTCAGGAAGATTCCCGTCTCTGAGAGGGTGAGGAGGGCTCGGGAGGCTCTTGACATTGTGCAGATGAGGGAGTTTGCTACGAGGTATCCCAACCAGCTCTCCGGGGGACAGCAACAGAGGATTGCGCTTGCGAGAGCGATCGTCACCGAGCCAGATGTGCTCCTCCTAGATGAGCCGTTGAGTAACTTAGATGCTAAGCTTAGGATTGAGACTCGCCATGAGATAAAGCGTATCCAAAGGGAGCTAGGGACCACGTCCATCTACGTCACACACGACCAGGAAGAAGCCCTATCCATGGCAGATAATATTGCCATAATGAACGAGGGGAGAATTGCGCAGATCGGGTCTCCGAGGGATATCTACAGCAAGCCAAGCAACAGCTTCGTGGCTGGCTTCATCGGTGAAACAAATTTCATCGAGGGAGAGGTCCGTTCAATTAGAGAAGAGGAGGGCTTATTGACGATCAGAGTCTCATCTGGTGATGAGGTTTTGGCCAAAGTTCCCTATGAGCGATTTACGGTAGGGCAAAAAGTCCTTTGCTCCGTTAGGCCTGAGAATATCCGTCTAATGGAGATACCCCCTAGTCTTTCGGGAGGTCAGGCTTATGAGGCGGAGATACTTCACATGACCTATTACGGGGTTATTGAGCACTACGTCGTCAGGAGCTTCGGTGGAAAGGAGGTTAAGGTTATAAACTTCAATCCAGAGGGGAAGAGGCAAGATGACGGCGTGCGTGTCCTCATAACCTTCGACCCCGAGGATGTGGACGTGTTTCCGTTTTAGGGGGGAGTGTGTTGGGTTTCTCCGGTTTGTCTCTGAAGAAGATTATGAGAGAGATGGACAGGGATGCCTTCATCATCTTCCTCGGTCTTATGCTATTCTTCGGAGCTTTCCTCATCTTTCCCATCCTCTACGTCTTCAAGGGAGCGTTTTTCGAGGGGGGGAAGTTCACCCTCACCTACTTTAGGTTGATGTTTACAGACCCTTTCTACAAGGAGAGCATCTATAACAGCGTGGTCATCGGGGTCTTCGTAACCCTAATCACATCTCTCATCAGCATTCCCCTTGCTTATCTGATGGTCAGGTACGAGTTTCCGGGGAAGAGGTTGATGCAGGGAATCCTCTTGGTTCCATTAGTGATGCCGCCCTTCGTGGGGGCTATCGGGATGAAGCAGCTGTTCGCACGGTACGGGTCCGTGAACCTGCTGCTTATGCAGATGAATCTTATCCGTAGTCCAGTCGACTGGTTTGGAGGTGGGTTCTGGGGCGTAATTCTCATGGAGGCCCTACATTTGTACCCGTTTCTTTACCTGAGTCTCTCTGCTTCTCTGGCGAATATTGATCCCACGTTGGAGGAGCAGGCTGAGAACATGGGGGCTAGCGGGTTCCATCTCTTCAGAACGGTGACCGGTCCCCTAATGTTGCCGGGGTACGTGGCTGGTTCCCTCATCGTCTTCATCTGGGCGTTCACTGACCTGGGCACGCCTCTAATATTCGAATACAGGAAAGTGGTTCCTCCTATAATCTTCTCCATGGTGAAGGACATCTGGGTGAACCCGATGGGTTACGCGCTTACTGTGTTGACGCTGGTTATTGCCGTGGTCTTCGTCG
>JAUWLH010000215.1 GCA_030613835.1 Candidatus Bathyarchaeota archaeon
AAAACCTCGCGAGCGTGCATGAAAATCTACGATCTGAACATTTAAGGCTTGAATAATAAGGCTTAAAAAAAGATATGCGAAAAACTTGGGTTATAGAGATTATCTGAAGAAGTGCGCGTAAAATAGGTCGTATTGACTACCTTTATGTATTATAACCTTCAAGCACTCTGATATGGGTCGTATTGACTATCCATATTATTACTGTAACAACAATTCAACATACATATACTTCTTTGTTGCGCGCGCGACCACATAACGAGAAGTGCTTCCGAGGAATGCTTGATGAGCGTAGTGGCTGCCCATGCAAAGATGTGCATGAGATAACGGAGATAACACCTGAACTAGCATCGAAAGCGAAGTCAATCAGTAGAGACGAAGGAAACCTAGATCCGAAGAGAAACGCTTAGGTATTTCTCCCCTTTTTCTCGCATACGGCTCTTGAGATCAGAGTTGACAAAGCACTCTGCTTTGGTTCAGCATGAACACAAGCACGCGGTTATTTTAAGGTGTTTTTTCAATTTGTTTCATTATCAGAAAGACAACGAGAGCGATTATGAGGAAATCTATTATGGCTCCGCTGAAGTGTCCGATAGATAGAACAATTGGACCGATCCCCCATGAAGCTTCTCTCCAAGCTCCACCTGGAATGAAGAAAGTAATTATCGGCATCAAGATGTCGGATACTAGAGCACTGACTAAACTTCCCGCAGCGCCACCAATGATCACAGCAATGGCAAGCCCTATTACCCCATATTTACTGAGAAAAGCCATGAACTCAGCCCTGAAACCTTCAGGTTCAGCAGGTGGCGGTGGCGCTGGCTTTGGCTCAACAGCTTCTCTTATCTTCATCAGCTGATCAAGAATTTTCTCCTGAACCTCATCAGACATATTGAACTCTCTCCAATGTTTACGGTCAAACAACGCGTTTTGATTGGTGGAATTTAAGCTGTGCGCGCGAGCTACTAACTAGTGGGGGATCCCCACTGCTACTTCGTCGCGCGCGCGATACCTGAGCATCTTCTTATGAGGTGTCTTAGCATTCTATCCTATGAGGTTGCACACACGGATGAAACATGAGAAAAAAGGGGTGGTTAATACGTCCTTTATTTGCATAAGTGTTGAATTCTCAATTGACTGATAAAAGGGTTCCAACGAGCACTCATCGCCATAGCGCGCGAGATCTAGGTTTCGTTGCGTTTTTTTCCTCATAGTGTGCTCACCCCTAGATCTTAAAATAAGGTACGTAATTACAGCCGATACAATTCATCCACACTTGTCGTGCGCGATAATCCAAACCAACCCGAAAGTTAAATTTTAGTTTATAATAAACAACTCTATATGTGTGTCAACTCTTACATAGCACCCACTAGCTAGACATTTTTCGCGTGGTCGCGTTTTTCCGCTTCTTCCACCAAAGATATAAGCTAAAAGGAGCTAGGGGCAATCCTACAAGGTAGATTACGTAGTAGACGAACGCAATTAGGTCGGCGAGGATCGCGATCGTTGACAATGATGTTGTGAGGAATGCGATGACACCGAAAATGATCCAGAATTTCTTAACGATCTCGAGGTCCAGAAAGTCGATCCTCTCGAGGGCTTTTATGCCAAGTCTCTTCATCCCCAACTTGTAGAGTGAGGCACCAAGATAGACGATGTATCCAATGGAGAATACTTCATGGTAAGGCGTCAGATCTCCCAATTTACTCCAGTAGACAGGCATCCAGCCCCCCCTCCAGACTACTATATCAGGCCGCGCTGAGACTTGAACCTTCGCCATCTCTCCCGTGAAGGCCGAAGAGACTAAGCGGAAGGGAAGACCCATCATCGAGAGGAGGTCGCTCTGGATCACCGTGGTCCAGAGAGCCACATATAAAATGGGTGAAAGGAGAAGGGCCGCTCTCACACCGTAGCTGAAGCCCCTGCTCCTAGTAATAGCACCCAGTGGAACTTGCATACTCCGCACTGCAACACCAATTAAAAATCTTTTATTTAAACCGATGTCAGTCATCGCCACTACCCTCCCTCGCCCTTGCCCATGAGTACCGGCTGAGGAATTGAGGGAATCATAGGGGGCTCCTCTGGGGGCTCATCCCTCCCTAGGGGAAAGTTTGGGGATCCTTTCTCCCGCCACCGAATGAGGAATCTGTATATGATCGTAAGTACTATTCCGAGGAGGAGTCCAATCACCGTTCTCTGAGCGTCCCCTCTTCTCAATGGCGAAATGAATGCCTCTTCCACTGAGATTGTGCTCTTACCAAGGAGCTCCAAGACTGCAGAGACGAATCTTCTGTAAAATAAGGGGGGGTCGATGAGCGGTGGTACTGCCGTGAACTCGGTCAAGAGCCTCACGGTGGATATTATTGTCTCCTCAACGGTCCTGAAAAGTGCTTGAACCCCCGATGTTCTAATGTGCATGGATAGGCGCTGGGCTACAGACCTCACATAGTTGTTGAAAATAGGCGGGAAGGTTGGCGGTGGCGGAGGCGGGTGAACGAACTTTGTTAAGTCTTGGACAATTCTTGCAGAAACGGATAATCCCTGGAACACCGAGTCCACGAAAACCTGGAAACCTGAGATGGCTTGAGCTATTGCCTTCATCGAGATAGATTGCGATGGCAGCCTCGTGGCCGATAGCTGCTTCAACGCTCGAGCCGATCCTCTCAACGTCTCAGACGGGACAGCGCTTACGAGCCATTGCCTCACAGTCTTTGTGAAAATGCTCAAGGACTGGGAGAGCGTTCTCACGGAGGACCATTGCCTAAGAGATTCTGCGAAGACGCCCAACTCTTGTTCCACGGCTTCGAAGAAAGATCTAGCACCCTGCGCCAGCGCTTCCAGGGAGACTATCTGTACAGGGAGCCTTACGGCCGTCATCTGCCTCGACGCTTGGACGAGGACCCTCAGGGACTGACCCACGGATTTTATGAAGGCCAATCCAGAATTCGCGATGGACTGGAGAGTGATGGCCTGAGCGGGAAGCCTCACAGCCGTAATCTGCCTCGCAACACTGTGCACGAGACCGACCGGCTGAGAGAGAGCCCTCTCGACGCTCCAACCCCTTACGAGGTCTCCGAAGATCCGGATCGACTGATCCAGAGCCCTCACAGCCGTCCACTGTCTCACCGTCTGAGTCCATATCCCCAGCGACTGGCTCACGGATTTCAGGAATGTCCCGGCCGACTCAGCGATACCTTGGACTCCCAGAGTCTGGCTGGGCAGCCTCATGGATGTCCACTGCCTCGCGACCCCGACAAGCACCTCAAGGTGCTGCGACAGGCTCCTTACGGCCGTCATCTGCCTCGACGCTTGGACGAGGACCCTCAGGGACTGACCCACGGATTTTATGAAGGCCAATCCA
>JAUWLH010000196.1 GCA_030613835.1 Candidatus Bathyarchaeota archaeon
CCTGGTTCCCCCACGGACCCCTCCCCCCCAAGCTCGAGCCCCACATCTACCGAGGCGAGCTCAAGATGGTCCACTGTCAGTTCATGCAGCGGGCCCGCTTCCGGGGCGAGACCTACATCCTCGAGGGCACCAAGAGCAGACCCGGCCCTCCCGTTTGCAACGGCGATGCTTACGCCGGCCTCTGCAAGGTGGACCCTCGCCTCGGCCCCGGCCTTGTCCACAGCCGCACCGACCCCTCCACAGGTCTATCCTCTCGCCTCGGCATCTTCGGCTCCCCCGCTGCAAGCCGCCGAAGCCTCGTCAACTACTACCACATCATCCTTCCGGACATCCAGTACCTCGCCATCGCCCCACTCAGTGACACCCCCTTCGACCCCGACGTCGTCACCCTAGTCTGTGACCCCCGCCAGGCCCCCATGGCCCTCCGGGCCCTCCAGTACCACACCGGTCTCGCTGCCAGAGGCGAGACGGGCCCCGGCACCTGCAGCAGCAGCTGGGTCGCCGCCTACCTCACCGGGGAGCCTCGGTACACCCTGGGCTGCCACGGGGTCTTCGGAACCATGGGCATCGACCCCGCCGAGGTCTGCGTCTCCATACCGGGAGAGCAGGTCCCCACCATGTGCGCCGTCCTCGAGAACTGGCGGGAGAAGGGGAAGCCCCTATTCCAGGACCCCCCCACCCAACGAGGAACGCGACTACATCCACGCCCCCTACCAGGGACCCTACAGGGCCCACGCCCGCATCCAGCACGAGAGGGGCGAGTATAAGCCAGAGGCGGCATCCAAGGATTACGTCCCGTGGGCCGAGCGGCGGAAGAGAAAGGGCCAAGCCAGCCTACTTTGACCCCGCGCACACTCGATGTAACCATTTGTAACTGGAAAACCCCTCAAATTACATAACTGAGAATAACTGACCAATGTTTAAATAATAGCGGCATGGGATAGTTGGTGATTCAGGAAATGGCTTCATGTATATCATGTGCAAGAAAAATCACGCCTGAGGAGAGGGCAGTGAAGTTCCGATGTCCGAGCTGCGGTGCGGTAACCCTCTGGCGATGCGAGAAATGCAGGCTCTTTGGACGCCACTACAAGTGCCCGGCCTGCAGACACACAGGACCTTAATTCTTCTCCAACATTACCAGTAAAACATCATGTTCTTCGTTGTAATAACGCGGTTTATAACCCATAGGCTGCGTAATTTCTCCATGAGCCACGATAAAAACATCTATCTGGGTCTGGCTATCATCGGCCTAGTTCTGCCTTACAGCCAGTTCATTCCCTTCCTTATGGAACACGGGTTTGACATCGCTTTGTTGCTGAGCCAGATCACGTCGTCAAGGATTGCCGCGTTCGGCTGGCTTGATGTCGCTGTCTCGGCCATTGTGCTGGTCCTGATGATTCTCGATGATAGGGAGAGGATGAGGAACTGGTGGTTCCCCCTTGTAGCCACGTTCACCGTGGGCGTCTCCTGCGGGCTCCCTCTCTACATGTACCTGAAGGAACCCTAGCTATCAATACGCGAGTTCAGTACCACCGCGGTTATGATTATGCCCGCCGAAACAATGTTTACCGGTGTAACTGGGTCTCCGAGGACCAGGTACGAGAACAGTATGGCGATCAGGAACCTGAAGAACGTGAGGGTCATGGACGGGAACTCCTGTAAAGCTATCTTTCCCGCAACGAAGGACCCGCCCCAGAAAGCCGTGGCAAGGGCCATCAAAGCCAGCGTGACCAGCTCGCCTCTACCCTACCCCGGCATGCCACGGATGATACCCTCATAGGATAAAAGTTGAGCACCACTGGCAGGTTTTTTTATCCTCGTGAAATGGGGTCAATGTAACATTTTAGGTGAACACAATGGTTGATATCGACTTTGGCAAGTACCCGTTATATAACGAGCCCGTCGAGGGCACGGTCGAGGCGCGTTGCCCGAGGACAGGCACGAGGCGGGTCAAGGTAACCCTTCAATAACCACCTCCTCCCTTATTGTGTCATGGAAGCGCAGGAAGTAACCATGAGAGACCTTGTGGTCTACTTTGGCGCTCTCTTTGTTTTCTACGAGTTCTTCATGATTGTTCCCAGCCAATGGATCGAGTTGCTCACCGCACAGCTGAGCACATCAGCGCTGAACGCCTTGGGCCTTGTGTCCGATTACGGTCTCAGGTACGGGTTCGTCTGGATGACATTGACCGGCGGGGCAAGGCCGGTCTTGGTCTATATAATCAGGGAGTGCACAGCTCTCCACGTCTGGGGGATAATCATGGGACTGATCCTGCCATTGAGGGGGCCGGAGTTGGTTCGAAAGTTGAAGGCCATAGTCTTCGGTGGCACCTTCATCTTCGTGATGAACATAACACGCATAATGGCCACGGTCTTCCTGACTGGATACGATGTACCCCCCTTCAGTTGGTTCTTCACGAACCCCACCGTGGAGACCTACCACTACCCCGTGAGCTTCGCGTACGGCGTCATTGGGATCGCGGTTGTGGTTTACCTTATCAACGAGTACATCATGCCGGAGCTGGGTGATTTCCTGATAGAAATGCCTGATGCGCTGGTTTCTAACCTGAAAAAACTGAGAAAATAAGGGGTTAATAGTTAGGGATGTGGAGCTGGTAGTACTCCCGAGCATGCAAGCATGCTGGACAAAACGCAGGGGCCTCCTTTCCGTGGTGTATGTAACCACAGTTTAGGCAATGCCACTCGACTTCCTCGTCCCTCTTGAACACAGTGCCGTTCTCAACGTTGGCTAAGAGTTTCCTGTAACGTTTCTCGTGCTCTTCTTCGACCTCGGCGATCTCAGTGAAGCTCTCGGCGACCTTGGGGAAGCCCTCCTCCTCTGCCGTCTTGGCAAAACCCGGGTATAGGATGTCCCATTCCTCCTTCTCTCCCTCTGCTGCAGCTAGGAGGTTCTCGGCGGTAGTCCCTATCCTGCCAGCGGGATAGCTGGCTGTAATCTCGACTACCCCACCTTCCAAGTGCTTGAAGAAGACCTCGGCGTGCTCCTTCTCGTTGGCCGCTGTTTCAAGGAATATGTTCTGGATCTGGACGTAGCCTTCCTTCTTTGCTTTTGACGAGAAGAAGGTGTACCTGTTCCTGGCTTGGCTCTCACCGGCGAACGCCTTGAGCAGGTTCTGTTCAGTCTTTGTACCTTTTAGACTAGGCATAATTAACCAAAAAATAGTGCGTTAGGCTAGGGTAAAAACCTAGCGTGAAAATTATTTTAAAAGCCGGAAGTTTCCCGTCACCCTGTCGATGAACTGCTCCTGGTGTGGGCCGATGCCGATGCAGGTAGTGGTCCCAGGCGGGACCTCAGTGTGGCCCGCGTCCTGGATGAGAACATAAGTGAGGTCATTTTTCTCGGCGTCTACCGCAAGCTCCTCCAGCTCCTCATGGCTAAACGCATCTAATGCAACTGTCTTGGCTCCCTCGTTGCGCCACCTTCTCCAGTGCTTGGTCTGATTCTTCTTTGATGCCTCGCTACATGAGACCGCCGCGTGGCATGCCTGGGCCACCATCTTGCCGAGGCTCATGTCCAGGTCGGTCCTCATGACGATGACCATCTTGTAATTGAATGAGCTACCCTTGGTCATCTAAGGCACCAGCCTGTCCCTGTCACGTGGGAACATACACGCCTCACGGATGTTGTC
>JAUWLH010000050.1 GCA_030613835.1 Candidatus Bathyarchaeota archaeon
CGAGCCGGTCGCCCGCGTCAAGCCGGGGGAGACCGTCGAGGTGGAGACCTGGGACGCCTACGGCGGAGTCGTCAGCCCTGAGCGCCCCTTTCAGCAGGCCGTAGAGGATGGGGCGGTGGGCGCCCTGAACCCCGTGACTGGGCCCATCTACGTGGAGGGAGCCGAGCCCGGGGACACCCTGGTGGTGGAGATACTCGGCATAGAGCTGCCGGAGTGGGGCGGCTCAAGCATCATACCTGGTTTTGGGGCCCTTGAGGGCTGGCTAAACCAGATGGAGCCGAGGACCAAGATCAGCTACATCAAGGACGGCAAGATAACCTACGTGACGGACCACGGAAAGATCATCGAGTTTGACGCTGATCCCTTCATCGGGACCATTGGTGTGAGCCCTGCGTACGAGGCTATCCAGACACTTGCACCGGGCCCCCATGGGGGTAACATGGACTGCCCTGACATTAGGCCGGGGAACACGCTCTACCTACCTGTCACCCAGAAGGGCGCACTTTTCGGGCTCGGCGATGTTCACGCCGTCCAAGGTGATGGAGAGATATGCGGGACCGCTGTCGAGATCAATGCGGCTGTCACAGTCGAGTTCAAGGTAATCAAGAAGACAATCGCATGGCCCCGGGTCGAGTCCGAGGACATGATCATGACTGTGTGCAGTGCAAGGCCTCTTGAGGACGCCGCGAGGCTAGCGTACAGGGAGCTCATCAACTGGATGGTAACCGAGTATGGCTGGGGCAGGGACGACGCCTACATGTTCCTGAGCCTGGCCATGAGATCAAGAATCGCTCAAATAGTTGACCCGCTGTACACGGTGGTTGCTAAAATCAATAAATACCTGCTCTAGGTGTGACCTTTTTCAGGTCCGCCACCCAGAAATTGGGTATGTTGAGGACCCTTGAGACCTTCTCTATCTCATCATCGTATGTCTGCGTGTGGGGCTCACTCGTACCAGGATTAACCGATTTTTGGACAACTTTTTTATCCTATACCTGTGGTTTAGAGTTGCTGAATCATTCAGGGCTACGTATATATGTAGGGGCCTGTAATGGTTCAAACATCTGGGATAGAATAAAAAATGACAACTGTATACGACGTACCAGTAGACGTACTCATCAACAGACTCTCAGGCTACATGAAAGAGAACATACGCGAGATCCAGCCAGCCGATTGGGCGGGCTATGTAAAGACTGGGAGCCATGTCGAACGGGTGCCCCAGAACCCCGACTGGTGGTATGTGAGGAGCGCCAGCGTACTACGCAAGCTCTACATGAAAGGCCCCGTTGGAGTCTCAAGGCTCAGGAAGGAGTACGGCGGTCGCAAGAGAAGGGGCGTAAAGCCCGCACACTTTGCAAAGGCTGGCGGAAACATCCTCCGTTCAATACTACAGCAGCTAGAGCAGGCTGGGCTTGCACAGAAGGACGGCATCAAGGGCCGTGTTGTATCTGGTAAGGGACGCAGCCTACTCGATGCGATGTCCACGCAGATCAAGCGTGACCTGGACAGGGTAAACCCCGAACTACAAAATTATTAGTGAAAATCAATGTCTTCAGAAGAGGATCTTTCGGCCATAAGGCAACGCAGGATGGCGGAGCTTCAAGCTCAGCAGGCACAGCAGGAGCAGGTAGCGCAAGCGCGGGCCGATGCTGAGGCCCAGAAAGACAGCTTAATGCGGAAGTTCCTCACGCCTGAAGCAAGGCAGAGGCTCCAGAACGTGAGGCTGGTGAAACCAGAGTTCGCGGCACAGATTGAGCTCCAGCTACTCCAGCTGGCTCAGGCTGGCAGGGTGCCTCTTCCCATCAACGATGAACTTCTCAAGCAACTGTTGACTCAGATTCAGAGCCAACAGACCAAGAGGGACATCAGCATTAGGAGAGTATAATAAAAATGGCAAGAAACAAACCACTGGCTTACAAGCTGCGCCTGGCAAAGGCGGGCAAGTCTAAGAAATCGGTGCCCGCATGGATCATCGCCAAGACAAGGGGTGATGTCAGGTGGAGCCCAAAGAGCAGACGTAACTGGCGAAGCAGGAAATTGAGGGCTTAGGAGCGAACCAATAATGTCAGAACTAGTACGAATATACACAGTCCCTCTTGGAAGGGCTTGGATTGTCCAGAAATTCCGCAGGGCGGAAAGAGCAGTGATGGAGCTCAGGAAGTTCACCGAGCGCCACATGAAGCCCACCGAGATCGTGATCGATCCCTCCGTCAACGAGGCGATCTGGGCAAGGGGCATCAAGAACCCTCCACGCAAGATCCGCGTCAAGATGACCAAGGACAGCGATGGCGTAGTAGTCGTCACCCTGGCGGAGGCTTAGCGATGAGCAAGGCATACAGGATTAGGGGCGAGATCATGAAGAAACACTTTTTTGAACCGCTGGTCTTCAACAGTCTCATCATCGCGGCGAAGGAGGAGCACGCAGTAGAGCGTATATACGCCGAGCTGGGAAGCCGTCACCGCGCGAAGAGATACCAGATTGATATCCAGAGCATCACCGAGGAAAAGGTAGAGTAAACTTGTCCTCGGGTCTCCAGCAGAAGGAAAACCGGCTCCGTCAGCTCCTCACAGAGATGAGGATGATGGAGGAAAGCACAAACACGTTACAGCAGAGGCTCCAGCAGGTACTTGCAGCGGTCTCAGAGCTAAGGATGGCACAGAAATCCCTTGGAGACCTGAAGGAGGTTGAGTCTGGGACGAACCTGCTCGTCCCCGTCGGGGGAGGGGCATTCATAAACGCCGAGATGGGTGGCATCGACAACGTTGTCGTCGGTATCGGCGCGGGCGTCTCAGTCGAGATGCAGTACGGGGACGCCGTTAAGGATGTTAATGACAGGCTGTCCGAGATGGAAAAGGCTCAGGTCTCCATCGAGGAGCAGCTTGGACAGATTCTTGCGCAACTTGAGACTCACCAGAGCATGGCCGAGAGGCTCTCTGCCGAGATTCAGAACGCTGTGCAGGGATCAATCTAATGTTCGAGAAACTACGCAAGGGCCTAAAGGGCATTGTAAACAAGATCAGCAACTCGGGCTTCACCGAGAAGGACCTTGAGCCACTTCTATGGGACCTACAGCTACAGCTCATCGGCAACGACGTGAGTGTCGAGGTGGCCGAGAGGGTGTGCGTCGAGATGAAGGAGCGGCTGGTGGGCACCGATGCCCCCCGTTTCGGAGACAAGTCCGATGTCGTACGAACGGCTCTTATGGAATCCCTTGAGGCCGTCATGGACGGCGGTAACAAGCTGGACCTTTTTGAGAAGATATCACAATCAAGGAAGGATGGGGAACCCTTCAGTATCTTGTTCGTGGGCATCAACGGCACCGGGAAGACCACGACCATAGCCAAGATGACTCACAAGCTCCAGCAGGCGGGCTTCAGTGTTGTTCTCGCATCGGGCGACACGTACCGCGCGGGGGCCATCGAGCAGCTTGAGGAGCACGGCAGGAGGCTAGGGGTGAGAGTCATCAAGCACAAGTATGGCTCGGACGCGGCAGCCGTCGGGTTCGACGCTGTTGAGCACGCCAAGGCACAGGGGATCAATGTTGTCATGATCGACACCGCTGGGCGGATGCAGACCAACAGGAACCTGATGGACGAGCTCCAGAAGGTGAAAAGGGTGGTCAACCCGAGCTTCACCATTATGGTTCTAGACAGCCTCGTGGGAAACGACGCCACCGATCAGGCCATGACATTCAACGACTACATCGGCTTCGACGCGGCCATACTGACCAAGGTGGACGCCGACGCCAAGGGAGGCAGCAGCCTCAGCGTATCATACCTCACTGGTAAGCCAGTGCTGTATGTGGGAGTCGGCCAGGGGTACGACGATCTGGAATCGTTTGACTCCCAGTGGTTCGCCGAGAAGCTCCTCGCTGATTAGTAAACTTTAACTATCATTCGTTCATCCATTGCTTGAACAACATGGGTCTAAACGAGTTCTTCCAATCAGCAGACCGCCTCATGAGGACACTGACGAAGCCAGACTGGAAGACGTACTGGATGAGCCTAAAGATAGTATTCGCGGGGATATGCGTCCTGGGCATAATAGGCTACATCATCAGGCTTATGTCTACTGTATTGCAGCCAATATAATTTTATTAAAAAACTTTATGTTTCTTGGTTGTACGGCCACTTTACGTAGAACGCGTACATCAAAACAAAGAGGAAACCGACAGCTACAACGACTACCTCCTCAAATTCTAGGAAGAGTAGTGCCTGATCATGGATCTCCTCCGCCACCATTGACAATAGAGATGATATCATATTTTCACCAGTTCACATACCATCCTCAACCGTGTTTTATATGTCTTGTCAAGAAAGCAACATGCTGAAAACTGGCCCTACTACAATTGGGGAGTCATACAGACGGGTTTTCCCGAAGTTCGCACTGAATGGATGGAATGTGCACGCAAAACAATAATGTATTCATCCCGTACTCGGTGCCAAATATAACCCGGGCTGTGCAAGCCCCAAAGGTGACCTCCTGAACCACCCCTAACCAGGAATGCACACACCATCGCACCTGGTAACCCTGCGCCCAGAAAAAAAAGTCCTAAGTTACCGCCCACTATTACCAAACCAGCCACCCCATGAAACCATCAGAACCCAGACCAAACTTTTAGCAATCTTAATATCTACGCACCAGATAATGCTTGGTGCATCGGGCGTGGTAAAGTTTGTCCGAAAAAACAGTGAGAACATCCCTTTACGCTGTAAAGGTTACGAACGGTCAGGAGAGGACGGTAGCATTAATGCTGTCCGACAAGGCCAAGGTCGAGGGATTATCCATACAGGCAATCCTCGCACCAGCCGAGCTCAAAGGGTACATAATCATCGAGGCCCCGACGCCCCACATCGTGGACGAGTTAATCCGCGGCATGAGGCACACCAGGGAACGGGTACAGGGAACTATCAGCCCGGACGAGGTAGACCACTATATAGAAACCAAGGCGGTTGTAGAAGGCTTAGACGAGGGAACCCTAGTCGAGGTAATCGCGGGGCCCTTCAAGGGAATGCAGGCACGTATCGTGAGGGTGGACACCCCCAAGGAGGAGGTCACCATCGAGATACTGGAAGCTGCGTTCACACTGCCAATCACAGTTCACGCTGACTATGTCCGAGAACTCAAAGGAGTAAAAAACTAATGGTAAAGCAAACACTCAACTTCATCGTAAACGGCGGCAAGGCAACAGGCGGCCCCCCCATCGGCCCGGCTCTTGGGCCACTGGGCATCAACACAATGCTGGTAGTAGCAAAGATCAACGAAGAGACAGCCGAATACGATGGACTGCCAGTGCCAGTCGAAGTCACCATTGACACTGACACAAAAGCCTTTACCGTAACTGTCGGCATGCTCACGACGTTCGCCCTCATAAGCCAGGCAACTGGAATCAAGAAGGGCTCATCAACGCCGAACACAGAACATGTCGCTGACATGTCCTTCGAGGATCTCATCGGGATCGCGAAGAAGAAGCGTCCAGGTATCTACGCTGCATCGCTGAAATCAGCTACAAGCGAGGTACTGGGAACATGCCAGAGTGCCGGAGTCACCGTGGATGGACGACCAGCCGGAGAGGTTCAGGAAGCAATCAGGGCTGGAGAGTACGACTCCCAGCTCGCTGAATAAACCTTTAAATTATATCTGATGTGAGAAAGAGAGGAACTTAAAATGTCACTCCCAACGGAAAGAATCAAGAAAGCGGTTGAGAAGGCCAGGGAAGTATCCCCTGCTCGAAACTTTGAGCAGAGCTTCGATCTAGTCATCAACCTGAGGGAGCTCGACATGAACAGGCCTGACAACAGAGTCAACATCCGGTTCCAACTACCGCGAGGTATTGGAGCCAGGAAGGTACTCGTGTTCGCCTCGGGCGACCTAGCGCTGAGATCAAGGAGGGCAGGAGCGGATTATGTAATTGAGCCCGCAGAACTTGATCAGCTTGCAGGGGACAAAAAAGCTGCCAAGAAACGCTTGGCCAACTATGATATGTTCGTTGCTGAGGCACCTATGATGCCAACAGTAGGTCGTGTCGCAGGACCGATATTGGGACCCAGGGGAAAAATGCCTACCCCTGTACCGCCACAGGCACCCATAGATAATATCATCGATCGCGAGCGCCGCACAATAGTGCTACGAAGCAGGGACAAGCCATTCGTCCACTGCATCGTTGGAAGGGAAGGAATGAGTGATGACGATGTCACCCAGAACATTGAGACAGTGATCAGTAACATGACCGCTGCGACAAAGAGAGGCTTCGCCAACATCAAGTCGATGTACTTGAAGCTTACAATGGGAGGCAGCGTGAAGCTATACTAGGTGATAACCATGAGTAGCAACATTCCATCCGAAAAGAAGCAGGCCGTTCAGGAAACTGTCGAGTTAATCAACCAGTACCAGATTATAGCCGCAGCTGACCTAACCAAGGTTAGCAGCACCATGCTACAAGACATGAGGAAGCAGCTCCGTGGAAACCACCTATTCAGGGTCGTCAAGAACACCCTGATGCGTATCAGCATGGAGCAGGCCGGAAAAGCGGGAACACAGGAGTTCATAGAATCAGTCAGTGGACCCAACGTGTTCCTGTTCACTAACGGGAACCCATTCAAGGTAGCGATGGAGCTTGACGCCAACAAGGTCAAGGTTTTCGCCAAATCAGATGATATCGCAATGGACAATATCGTCCTTAAGGCTGGAAACACGGGACTCAGCCCCGGACCCCTCATCGGGAAGTTCGGAGTGCTAAGCGTCAGGACCCGCATCGAATCTGGAAACATCTGGGTAGTCCAGGACACCACAGTACGCAAGAAGGGCGAGGAAATCGGAGATGACCTCGCAGATCTACTTTCGCGTATGGGGATAAGGGCATCCGAGATGGGTCTCAGCATCAAGGCAGTCTGGGAGAATGGAGAGGTGATCCCCGGAGAATCGTTAATATTGGACTTGGACGAGTACAGGTCCAAGCTGGAGCAGGCAATAGGAGGAGCGTTCAAGGTAGCCATCGAGGCAGCCTACGCTACACCCGAGACCGCACCAATCCTATTAGCAAAGGCCGCACAGGAAGCCATAGCAGTAGCCGTGGAAGCCGAGTGGCCCACCGAGAAGACCATCGAGCTCCTGATCGCGAAAGCGAGCGCCGAAGCCAGGAGTCTTGCCAGTCAGGTTGGCAAGAAGATGGCGGAAGCCTAACCCCTTTTTTTAAACCATTTTTATTTACATGAGTCTCTTGGGTATACCATGTCTGATCCACTTAAGGATTACAGGATCAAGCGGGACTTCAACCAGACACCTGAACCCGTTGGCGAGACGCATGAGTCAGTCAAGAAACCTGTTTTCGTCATCCAGAAACATGATGCGAGAAACCTCCACTATGACCTTCGACTCGAACACGATGGGGTGCTGAAATCATGGGCCGTCCCAAAGGGGCCATCAATGGACCCCAAGGTGAAACGACTCGCCGTCCCCACCGAGGACCATCCCTTGGGCTACCTAGATTTCGAGGGCGTAATCCCTGACGGAAACTATGGCGCAGGCACCGTAATTGTCTGGGACATAGGCATGTATAGGAACCTGAAAGGCGATGATGTCGACCTGGGTCAGAACCTGGATGCGGGCCACGCCACTATCTGGCTTGAGGGGGAGAAGCTGAGGGGAGGCTTCGCGTTGATCAGGACAAAGAGAGGAGGAAGGCGGTCTCAGTGGCTGTTCTTTAAGATGAAGGACGAACAGGCCCTTCCTGGCTCCGAGATCCTTGTGGAGCAACCCAACAGCGTGAAGACGGGGCGTAGCCTCAAGGAGGTCGAGGAACAGGAGGAGCCAGCCGACATAGAGGACTTCCAGTGAACGATAACCATTTCTTACCGCAGATGCACTCTTTACCATGAAACATCGATCATTAGCCGTCGCCCAGTCAAGCGTCACCGTGGGTGACCCTCACATTTGCAGCGACTCTATGAACCGGAGCAATATAATCGAGGCGATCTACGAGCCGTTAATCAGGAGAAGCGGGCCAGGTGTGTTCCTTCCTGCCTTGGCGAGGGAGTGGGCGGTCAAGCCCGATGGTCTGACCTGGGTTTTCCGTCTCAGGGAGGGCGTTGGTTTCCACAACGGGGACACCATGACGGGAGTGGACGTGGTGGAGACGCTGAGACGCGTCGTGGACCCAGCGATAGGCGGGGCCTTCGGCACACAGGGGGTCTACGCCAGCTACATCGGTAATGCAGTGTTCAGTTCCCCCCGGAGTGACGTCTTTATGATCATGACCAAGGACCCGATGGCTGATCTTCTCGACCTAATATCCGAGATGCCCATCGCCCCCGCTGACGAGCTGGACAAGCTCCCCAACGAGTACATCGGTACAGGGCCTTACTCTGTTGGGGCTAAGTCCAGGGACGAGATGGTGCTTGAGAGGAACAGGGGATACTGGGGAAAGCAAGCAATCTCGGACGAGGTAACATGGATATCCCACCCAGATGCCGTTGAGAGAGCCACAATGGTCTCTGACAGGGAGGCCGATATAGCCACTTCCATTGGGTTAAAGGGAAGGGACAGCATCAGGGGCTCGACCAGGACAAACGCGGTCTCCCTCAAGAGCAGCCTCTGCATTATCTTCATGATGAACAGCGGTAGCGGTGTCTGCGCAGACCATCGTGTGAGGCAGGCGCTGAATTATGGGCTGGATATCGCCCAGGTGGTGAGGAAGGTAAAGAAGGGGGCCGCGACTAGGCTCAACGGGTACCTGACGCCACACCATTTCGGGCACAACCCAGAAACAGAGCCATACTCCTATGACCCGGGTCGGGCGCGGAGACTACTCTCCGAGGCGGGCTACCCTGAGGGTCTCAAGTTAACCATCGATATCCCTACCAGGATGCCCGATGAGGGTCTTGAGGTGGGGAAGA
>JAUWLH010000281.1 GCA_030613835.1 Candidatus Bathyarchaeota archaeon
CCCGTCGGGAAGCCCGCTCCTCCCCTTCCCCTGAGCCCGGATCGCTTGACCTCGTCTATCACCTCATCGGGCGTCATCTTGGTGAGGGCTTTCTTCAGGGCCCCGTATCCATCGACCTCTATGTAGTCATCGATCTCCTCCGAGTTGATCTTGCCACAGTTTTTCAGTACGATACGGGTCTGCCTTGAGTAGAACGGAATATCATTGTATTTGGGGATAGGTGTACCCGTCATGGGCTCCCTGTAAAAGAGGCGCTCAACCTGTTTATCCTCCACGAGATGGGACCCAACGATCTCTGGGACATCATCCAGTCCCACCAAGCCATAAAAGACCCCGTCAGGCTCCACAATAACTATCGGTCCCTGCTGGCAGAACCCGTGGCACCCAGTAAGCTTGACCTGAACATCCTCCAGCCCAGCCTTATTGATCTCCTTCTCTAGGGCGGCCTGTATCTCGGGTGATTTTGATGATACGCACCCCGTGCCCTGGCAGACGAAGAGAATCCTGCCTTTTCCCATCAGGCCGTCTCCTTTAAGGGCAGGATACTCGCCACGTCCTTCAAGCTCAGCCTGCCGTGGACCTCGTCATTTATGGTCACCACTGGGGCGAGGGCACAGCAACCGCCGCCAGCCACTGTCTCAAGCGAGTACTCCATGTCAGGCGTGCTTTCCCCCTCCTTGATCCCTAGCTGACGTTCTACCTCCTCCAGTATCTGAGGGGCTCCGCGGACGTGGCAAGCCGTTCCCCTACATACGTGTATCTTGTTTCTTCCTGTTGGCTGTAACCTGAACTGGGCATAGAACGATGCCACGCCGAACACGTTGCTCTCTGATGCCCCCGTGAACCTAGCAATCTCCACCATGGCGTCCCTGGTCAGGTACCCGTACTCGTCTTGAACCGCTTGCAGGACTGGTATTAGCTCGCCCTTCTCGCCTTTGAATGAGGAGAAAATCCTGTCTAATCTAACGTCTTTAGTCATATTTTGAACGCCAACAACCATACCTAAAACTGGACATCAGCTAATAACAATTTACCAATAAAAAGAGGAATACTTTTTTCCCCGGCATCCTCCCAGAAAGACGTTATAGTATGTATTTTCTCTATCACTAATTATCAAGGTTTAAAAAATAACGGTACTCCGATACTTGCGAAGCTTAATGGGTGTTATCAGGTCCCAAGCAAAATGGGTTGAAAACTCAAAAATATACGTAGACAACGGACGAGGACAAGGAACAGTATTAGACCTGCCTAGCGACGACGACACAGGGCCAACTGCCCTAGAGCTATCAGTGATGAGCTATGCAGGCTGTATCGCAACAATATTCAAAATAGTAGCAGAGAAACGACGCATCACCTTCAACAGCCTCTCAGTGGACGTCATCGCGGACAAACCCAAGGGGGCCAATACAATCAAATCCATCGAATTCAACACCCAGATAAGCTCTGACGCGAGTCAGAAAGCACTGGAAACATGCCTAGACTTACAACCAAAACCTACCCAGAAGGCGTCTTATTCAAGGACGCCAGCGTAGAGCCGGCGTACCGTCTAGAGAAAAACTAGAAAAAAGCCTCGACGCGAGGCGCAATTTAATCAAGCCGTTCCAGCTTGAAGCTAACGGGTCTGATGCCATCGGTGCACGCGGTGTACATCTCGCCCTTGTTGACCCAAGGATCAAAGTCGCCTCCGTTTGCTAAGCCCGCTAGATCCTTGTATAGGTCCTTCTAGGCCCAGCCGCAGGAACCCTCTGGCATCGCCAAGTTCTTCTCGACTATCCACTCCATGCCCTCCTCGAACCTGCATATCTCGTAGGGCTTGCCGGTCCCAGGCTCCTCAGGGACATTCCCACTGAAGATATACTTCGGGTCGACCCGCTTGAACACCGTTACCTTAACTCTTGATTTAGCCATTGAATCGGGTAAACTAGTTTGTTGGGCTTTTTTTAAAAACGTGGATCCGATAATGCGAAGGTAGGACTCTTACGGGTCCAAGGATTTGCCACAGTTGATGCAGTAGACGGTATCAGGGACCTCGGAGCCGCAGTGGGGGCACGACTTGACTCCAATGTCCAGGTTGATGCTGGGGTCGGACTCGTCGATGATGGGTTTCCTCATCTTGGGGGCTTCAATTGCCTCAACATCTGGTAATGGTGCATCTTCTACGACCTGTTCTTCCTCAGGTTCCGTTTCCTCAACGGGCGCGGGCTCCACAACCCCCTCTGGCATGGATTCAGTGGTCTCCTCGGGTTCCAGGATCATTCTCTCCGTCTCGATCATCACCGGCTCAGACTCCTGATACGGGATCTCGAACATGGGGCTCTTTTCTGTCTCGAACTCAACCGTCTCAGGTTCCTCTATCACAACCATCTCGGGGGCCTCGATGACAACGGGCTCCGAGGGCTCGTAGCTAGCCTCAAACATAGGCTTCACCGGTTCCTCCACCCGCACCGGCTCCTCGTTGGCCATGTTGGGGGCCTCAATAATCACGGGCTCGGATGCCTCGAATGATGAATCATAGAACACGTCCTCATTCTCCAGCGAGGGCAGTTCTTCCATGGGCTCGTATGCTGGCTCTATTGGCTCCAGGTTGAACTCCATTGAATCATCAACGGGCTCGGGGGAAACTGTCTCGG
>JAUWLH010000111.1 GCA_030613835.1 Candidatus Bathyarchaeota archaeon
GTGAAGCTGTACATGTATTTTCGCCCTTTCACCACGTATGGGTAGTTGATCATCTTGGGGGAGACCCTATGCTTGTGGCTTATTATGCCGTTGCACATGCTGGTGCCTAGCATCGCTGACAGGTCGCCGTCCTCTACTGCTCCCCCCGCAAGTGCGCTTACCGTTGCGTCGATCCCCCCTGCGCAGATGGGGGTTCCCTTGGTCAGCCCTGTGAGCTTTTCGGTATCCCCGGTTGTCTCTCCAACGATTTCCTCGCTGCTGAGGATCTCCTCGGGAAAGAACTCTCGGGAGATTCCCAGTTCCTCCATCATCTCGGGGCTCCATGTGCGCTTCTTAAGGTCGAAGATGCCGCCGTAGTTGCCGGCGCTGCTGTAATCGATGTTCTCCTCGCCGGTTAACTGCCTGATGACGTAAGCGTTCGGGGTCTCGAACCTATAGATCTTGGCCCAGTTCTCGGGCTCGTTCTCCCTGATCCATAGCATCTTAGTGAAGCCGTAGTAGGGGTCGATGACGTTGCCAGTTACATCGTAGATTGCGTCGACTCCTATCTTTTCTCTCACCCATTTGCACTCGTCGGTGGCTCTCCTGTCGGCCCATATTAAGCAGGGCCTAATGGGCTTGTACTCTTTGTCGACGGGTATGCCGCTTCCCCCGTAGAGGCTGCTGATGCATACGCCAGCCACGTCCTTTGGGTTGACTCCTGATTTCTCTATTACATGGTTGATGGTGGTGTATGTTGCCTCGACCCACGGGGTCGGCCACTGCTCTGCCCATCCCTGTTTGGGCGTGATGACATCGTACTCCCTGAAGGCTTCTCCGTGTACCTTGCCCGTTGGGTCCACCAGCACGGATTTTGTGCCCAGTGTCCCTATGTCGGTGCCGATGAGGTAGCTCATGTCTACTTCCTCGGGATTCGCTCGGAGACACCTGGTAGCTGTCTGAACTTCTTGTGGGGCTCGGTCTGGTACCAGTATGCCGTGCTGCTGTAGTCGTCGCTCCTGTGGTTTGCGTGTCCGTGCTCAATGGTGACCTTGATGCTCTCCTCGAAGTAGATGGGGTCGGGGATGTGGTACCTGTACCAGGTTATCTTGCCGCTCCAGTTCTTCCCACCTGGGAGTGGTAGCCCATGGTATGGTGCGCAGTACTCCTGTGTTGGGCACCCGCTCATGTTGTAGTAGTCCTCAGTCCCCGTGCCGATGAGGCTGGGGTTTTCCTCGCCGTCGATGTATATCATGTCGTCACCCTCGCCGTACCAGTTGAATTTATCAGTCTTCCTGAGGTTGACCACGTTGACGTTGCAGCCCACGTAGTGGCCCTTGCCCTCGGCTTCCATGAGTAGGTAGGTTCCCTCTCCCACGGGGTTTGGGCCCACGAACATCCAGTCAAAGTTCTTCATCCCTTTGTCCGGGATGCCATCCGTGGGGTTCTGCCTGTTCCAGAATGCGTGTAACCTGCCAAGGTCGTCCTTTGGCTCGCTCCACTCCTCGTAGTCTACGTAGTAGTAGAACGCGGTCACGGTCTCCTCTCCCTGGTTCTCGATTGTGATCCGGCCCCCTTCTCCGTACGGCATGGGCCACCAGCAGTTGAACGCCTTGCCGTCCTCGGGGCTCATCTGGAGGGGGGCCGATACGTAGTTGTGTGTTATCCCGTGTCCGATGCCGAAGAAGTCACCTATGGGCACCTCGACGCTGGGGTTCTCCTCGCCGTCCCAATACATGCGGAGCACGAGTTTGCGCAGGTACCATTCCTCGTCGGTGCGGATGGTTACCCAGATGTGCTTGACACATCCTGCGCCGTTCATCTCGGCTAGGGTCGCTGTCTCCCCCGCTGGGATTTCTAGGAAGTCCCTGTTGCCTCCTGTCCAGTCGTAGCTACTGAACCGTTTTCTCTTGTGGTCGCGTAACTTGGCCACGCCGCTTAATCCGTCTAGAACCATGGTAGGGTTATGCGGTGGGTATGGAAAATACTTGTGTTTGTATCAAGTAACCCGTCATATCGAAAAAATATTTATTACAAAGCATTTTTTCAGATATTAAACATTACCACTCCGGGTTTTTTTGCACCCAAAGTCAGCTTACCTAGATGGTTCAGGCTTCTTTATAGAAAGGAGGCTGTTTAGTGCGGAGATTATTTTCCCCTCCTATTTTCTCTGCCTGTAAAGGCTGGAGTCAACAACCTGCATCATCTTCTCGATATCCATTCCTCCACCGAGGAAACTGTTCACCTTCTCTGCACAGTCCTCGGGTTCATCAAGTGAATCATTGTAGCTGATATAAAGAACCCGCATACTGGGTTGGTTTGATAGCCATGCATATGTTTCATCCAGATGCTTCTGGAATATGCCCGTCATGATACCGTCTGGAACATCGTCGGTGGGTTCACCCCGCCGCCTCATCATCTTCTTCTGGCTGGCCAGGACCTCGGCGATTTTACGCTCCATGAATATGATCTTGTATTTGTGGCTCTCTGGCAGGTACTTGAGGAGATAACTGATGACCTTGACCACCTGTCCTTCGGCCTCGCTGATCCAGGCATTGTCCTGGTGGAGGGCCTTGACACGCTCGTCCTCGTAGTAGCCTTTGAGGTTATCCTCGTCGGCGGTCCTGAGGCTGTCGGTTAGGACCTTCTTTCCTCCGGCTTCCAGCATCTTCATCATCATGCTGGTGCCGCTCCGGGGAAGCCCCGATACGACGGTTATCATCGTCTGTTTATCACTGCGACTGATGATAAAAAAGTAGTCTTGATAGAATCCTCTATATCTCGGAGAATCTTCTGTTTGGCGTTATGAGTGCCGAAGGAACTGAGCGAAAGATTATCAGAGTGGGCCTGCCCGTTGCCATCGTTCAGAAGCAGCACCAGAGGACAGGAAAGCTCACTGAAGGCGTCGTTAGCCGGATACTTACTAAGAGTAAGAAACATCCCCACGGCATCAAGGTCAAGCTGTTGGACGGTAAGGTGGGCAGGGTAAAGAAGATCCTGTCAAGCACCTAGCGGAACTTTTCAGGGATCTTGTACCTGAACCTACACTTGTCGCTGCCGCTGAACACGCTTTCAAGCACCTCGACCTCGGTTTCAACGTCAAATGCAACATCGTACCTGAGCTTGCCGTAACCCGCGCTGCAGTAGCACCATTCCATGGGGATATCAGGTGCCTCTGACTTCACGGCCTCGCGTGCAAGAACACAGTGGCACATGAGGTAACGTTTCTCATCTGGGGCTGTCTCCGCGAGGTAAGACATGGGACTGTACGGGAACTTTGTATTGTATATCCAGTCGCCTTTCCTGATACCAGACAGGATCTCCTGGCTGGACCTGACGTACTCTACCACTTCGGGTGTTATGACCTGTTCGTACCATATCTTGTTCTCCCTGCAGTGCTCGTCAAGCTCCTCAACTGCCTTTTCATGCATCTGTTTAAGCCACTCATCGACACTGCCCGCTTTCTCAAGCCACTTTTTGTGTTTGGCGAACGACTCAAGGGGTATTCTATGGTGGTTCCCCGCCAGAACCCGCTTCCATATGTGATCAGGCAGGTCCTTGCGGAGTTGCTCCATGAGCTGATTGGTGGCGATGGAGTATTTTTCCGGTCCCTCGCCCAGCTTTGGCACGTCGATGTTGCTGAAGATGCGTTCGGCTGTCTCCCTGTCGGTGAGCTTCTCAAGCCGCTCCTCGATGGATGGGAACACCTCCCTCCCGCCCAGTATTGCCGCAAAGTATATCCACTGCGCTTTCATGTCGCTGAAGTAGACGTAGCGAGCTAAACCTACGAGGTTGCCCTCGGTGTTCTTGCCCGTTTCAAGCAGGTGTGTAACATACCCATTGAACCCATCAATGTCAATTTCCTCTATTGGCTTGTCCCCGAAATAATCCTGGGCCTTCTCGACTCCCTTAACATATGAGTCAATCGTGTCCTGGTCGTAACCTCTATCCTTGAGGTATGCCCTGAACTCATCCACGTTCATGATATCAACTATTTGAAATGGACCGGATAGGAAAATCCTTTTCCATAAAGGATTGTGAAAAACAAGAACAATTTTTGAGTCCAAGGCTCGTTTATCATACCATGAACCGACTTGGGGAAGCTAGGAAGGACATTGAGACCGCGATATCGGTATGGGGTGAACTGATAACTGAGAGACTGGGTGATAGAATACGCTACGCCATGCTCAAGGGCTCCGTTTTGAAGAGTTGGAATAGCATCGTGGATTATGTCCCCGTTATTAGTGATCTGGACATCCACATCGGAACTATCAACGATCAGCCTTTATTTCCTCAGGACAGGGACGGATTCCTATATTCACTTGAGACGACTCGATTATATGAGGAGCGGTTCAACGAGCTGCGGCCTGATCACATCCACATCCCCCGACCCCAGATAGTCAAGATGGAGTCCCACTGCGAGATGTGGCTACCCGAAAGTACGGATGATGTTCTGTCTATATTCGGTGAAATCCCGTTTAGAGATGAGGAGTCAGAGGCGGATTGCAGGAAACGGGATCTTGTGGCACTCATGGAGCTTGACGCGCTTCTCAAACGGATGCCTGGGAGGATAGTCGATAGGATTGGGCTGGAGTACTTCAGGATCATCAGGGAGCTGTGCTACGTGTAAGCTAAAAAACCAAATTTATCCATTGTTTTCCCGTATAGCTGTTTGGTTTTATTTGGTTTTGGCGTTTTTCCATACCAAATTAACGTTTTTGTAATACCTATTAGCCTATCAAAAACCCTATAATCCATATAAAAAACCAAAGGGGGATGGATAAATTTGAAATGGTGTACAAAACGGTGTACTTGGTACACCAGACCAAATACAGTTTTAATCCATATAAATTCTATAAATACAGTAAAATTTTTTACCGTAAGAAACCTTACACAGTACGGGGAAAAACGTGATCCGAACCCGTTTTTCCGATTTGTGGAGGTTTTTTAATTGATCGCACGTGCGCGTTTGAACAGTTGAAAAACTCAGTACTTCAGTAATTTTATCTTATCAATTACCCGTTAGAGTATGATAGGTATGATTAGTATGAGTGTGAGTAAGAGGGTTATTATAACACGGTATTTTAATGAAAAACTTCATACTTTTTCGCGGTATTCGAGAGGTAATAAAAATGCTTGAGAGACCTTTATGTCCTGAATGTGGTGGTCTTCTTTCAATGGATACTAGTTGGGATAAAGAAACTGAGGAGTTAATTATTTCATTATTCTGTGATGGTGACCGTGATGATTTTTTAGTTTTGTATAATTATTTGATTATATCTTCAAGTTTCTGGTCTTCGATTGTTTGAATTAGAGCTTCTTTTGTGAGTTCAGCGTTTTGAAATGATGATTCTGCTTCGGATTTTCCCCATACATCAAACTCGTCTATTGGGGATACCCATTCTCGATAGCCTCTTCTTAGTTTATAGTCAACGTATAAGCTTTCGATTTTTGCTTGGTATGTGAATTCAACGATGTCTCGTATGGTTCTCTCTTCTGGAATCTCTTTTCCTCGTCTACCTTCTAACGATATTGTGGTCTCATAATGTGTGACTTTAACAATTTTATCTTG
>JAUWLH010000082.1 GCA_030613835.1 Candidatus Bathyarchaeota archaeon
CTTCATGAGGGAGTGGTTGAAGATGTGCAGGAAAGTGCCTAGCAGTCCATAGGTCAGACCAGATGAAATGCCGATAAGCATGTAACCAACCTGTCCGATGCTGCTGTATGCCAGCATCCTCTTCAAGTCGTTCTGGCGGAGCGCCAGAAGGTTCCCGATGGTCATTGTGACTAGGGCCAGTGCGGCTATGGGCATCTTGAAGAAGTCTGGTTCGAATGCGATGTAGAGGACCCGCGTCATTGCGTAGAGTCCCGTCTCGATTACGATTCCTGATAGAAGCGCACTGATGGGGCTTGGTGCCTCAGGGTGTGCGTCTGGAAGCCATGTGTGAAGTGGAACAATCGCGGACTTTACTCCGAACCCTACGATTAGAGTAGCGAAGAGCAAAATCGTCCAGGGGGTCATGGGTGCTCCTCTCAGTGTTGACGCAAGGGCGGCGAAGTTTAGCGTTCCCGCCATCCCGTAGATGATGGCCATACTTAGCAGCAGGAATGCTCCTGCGGTGGCGCTCATGATCAGGTATTTGAAGCCCGCCTCTATTGGGCCCCAGTTCCTCTTAAGGAATGAGACCAAGACATAGCTTGATAACCCCATAAGCTCCCAGAAGATGAACAAGGTGAACAGGTCGCCTGACATGACTATTCCGTACATGCCCGAGACCATGAAGATCACCAAGGTGTTGAACTCTGGGACCCGTGTCTCATGCTCCATGTAACTGAGCGAGTAGACTGAGACGAGTAAGGAGAGCAAGCCGATGCTGAACGCCATGTACACTCCAAGCATATCTATCTCAAAGCAGCCGCCGAAAGGAGGTGCCTGTCCCCAAGAGTATATCAGAAGGACCTTGCTCGGCGTCTTGCTAACCTGATCATACAGCGTGTACACGCCGTAAAGTGACAAGGCGGACACGAGCACCATCCAGACGTCTGTTAGCTTGAGGCGCATCTTTTCTGAGATGAGGCCGATGAATGGGGTCACCATTCCACCGAGTAGGGTTATCAGTATTGGTAATGGGAGTTGAAGTCCCTGTGAGATTATTTCTTGTCCTACCATTTCAGCTTCCTCAGTTTCTTTATGTCGAATGTCTTGTAGTGTTTGAACACGTTAAGCGCCAGAGCTAGTCCCACCGCAATGACTGTTCCGTCCAGCACCAGAGCCATCATGACGATGGACTGGGGGAACGGATCAATCATGCCCGGTGTCTGTGTCGAGAGAGCGACGAAGAGCAGGTTAGCTGCATTGAAAAGAATCTCAATTCCGATTAGCAACCTGACAAGGTCCCTCTTCATGACTAGTGCAGTTAATCCGAACAGGAAGAGCAGCGCAGTCGTGATTATGAACATGTCAATAGGATACATTACTCGTCTTCCCTCCTCATTTTCAGCATGGCTATAGTACAAATCACCGCCGTCAAGATGACGAATGACTGTATGATCAGATCCATGCCTCTGACCTGCCAGAGGAACTGGCTGACCGCGGTCGTGATATCGTCATATGATCCAACACTGATTGAGAATGTCTCAATGGCGCTGGACGCATACTCCATGTATGGGAACTCAATTCTGAGCCCTAGGGCAGCGGTTATCAAGACCTCCACGGCTATCGCGGAGATGGCGAGCTGTGTCTTTTTGTTCATAAGCGGGCTGGGATCGATATCATACTCCATGTCCCCTCCCGAGGTCAACATGACCGTGATCACGAAGAACACGACGACGGCTCCGGCGAATATCGCCAGTTGGAAGAGGGATACCATCGGAGCCCCCATCATGTAATAGGCAATGCTCAGCGTCACATTTGTTGAAAGCAGAGCTACTATAGCGTAAACGATGTTCTTGCTCGTAACCGCTAGTACGGCACTGACGAGCACGAGTGATAAAACGAAAAACATTGCAATCATACGTCCTTCACCTTCCTGTATTTCATCTCCTTATCCGTAAGATATGCCTCAATCCTCCGCTTCATGCGTGGAACCAAGTCCTTGATCTCGGGTACTACGGTGAGCTGCTCGGGCGTGTAGACCAGTTTGGTCCGGTCTCTCACCGCCATCTCAACGATATCTGTGAACTCAAGAGCCTGCTTGGGGCAGAACTCGACGCAGTAGCCACAGAAGCTACAGGTATTGTAATCGATCTGCGGGAAGGTCTTCTCCCTACCCTCGACCTCCACCATTGTGATGGTCTTACTATGGCAGACCCGTGCACATATACCGCAGCTGATGCAGCGCTCGAAGAAGAACTGGTGGCGTCCACGATACCTCTCCTTGAAGATGAGGCGCTCCGTAGGATATGCCACCGTCTGAGAATTTCTCAGCACATAAGGGGCTACTATGGCAATTGGCTTGAGTAGTCTCTTTATCCAGCTCATCAGTATACCCCCCACAGCTTGAGCCCAAGCACTATGAACAGGTTCAGCAGTGAAATGGGCGTTAGATAGTTCCAGCCTATCTTGAGCATCTGATCCATCCTTGGCCGGGAGAAGACGCAGCGCAGGAGTATCACGAATACCACCACAATGCAAAACTTCGCCAGTAACCAGAACATATGGCTTCCAATCACGTTACCCATGATGATGGGTCCGTGATATCCTCCAAGGTACAGGGTGATGAAGAGAAGCGTCCATGCCTGTAACATGATGTACTCGGCCATCATCGTGAACCCGAATAGGATTCCGCTGAACTCGGTTCTCCAGCCGAATACAAGCTCTACCTCGGCTACTGGTAGGTCGAAGGGTGTCCTCTCGGACTCGATTAGCACTCCTATGAAGAATATGATAAAGCCTATGAATTGGGGGACCGCGAACCATATGTTCTTCTGTGCCTCGACGATTCCAACCAGATCGAATGTGCCCGCCATAATCGCAACGGCTGCGGCGCATATGACAATCGGGATCTCGCCTGAGATGTACATGTAGGCGACCCTCCACGCTCCGATTAAGCTATACTTGTTGTTTGACACCCAGCCCGCGAATATGGGCATGAGTGGAGCTATTCCCATGATTGCGATGAACATGGGTAGTCCCAAGCTCCCTATATCCCAGAGTACCCAGTTCACGTCGAACGGGATCAGGATGAGGGCTAATGCCGGTACGAATGAAACCAGTACAGGGCTCAATGCAAAGAATAGCCAGTTCACGCCATCGGGTATGATCATCTCGCTGAGGAAGAGCTTGATAAAGTCCGCAAAGACCTGCAATACACCGGATCGTCCGCCACAATAGTACGGTCCGACCCTAAGCATGGCTCGGGCGAGGAATTTCCTCTCGAACCATACCGCTACGATGGCGAATACGAGAGTGAATGCTAGTCCAGGTAGTACTGAAACCTGTAGAATTGGCTTGCTGTTCGCAATTAGGAATTCGATTATCCAAGCCATAATGCCAGCTAGGGTTTGTCCTGTCCTGCTCGCAGTTCCAAGGGCTGTGTTAATGTAAACCATTCATTTCACCTACCTGTCGCAGTCCAGATACCAGGGGTCAATCGAGTTGATTACCACCGGGATATCCGCCACAGTTATTTCACTAAGCTCAGCGAGCCTCTCGAAGACATACATGTTCCTGAGGGACGGGGGCATAATCTTCACCCTGTAGGGGTTGGTTGATCCATCAGTCCACAGGTGGATTGACATCTCACCCCTCCCATTCTCCACCCTCGTGATATACTGCCCCTCTGGGGCTCTGGCGAAGGGGGAGAACCTTGTACGTGTCTCGCCCTCGGGGATCTCCTTCGCGATCTGCTCCATCATGTTAAGTGACTGGCCGATCTCGTGGAACCTTACCTTGGTCCTGGCCATTGAGTCGCAGGCATCCTCGGTTATCACTTCCCAGTCGAGGGAGCTGTAAGCCGCGTATGGCTCCTCCTTCCTCATGTCTATTGGGATTCCTGATCCTCTCAGTACTGGGCCTGTTGCCCCTAGCCTGAGGGCATCCTTTGGCTCAAGGATGGCCAAGTTGTTGCACCTCATCTCGAACATTGGGTTCTCGACCATTGCATCCCAGTAGTCCTTGAACCTCCTCCTGAGGTAATGGACTGCCTCGATGATCTTTGCCTCGAAACCCTCCGGGAAGTCCTTGAAGACTCCGCCTGGTAAGAAGTGGTTAAAGCTCCATCTTGCGCCGGTCAGCTCCTCGAAGAGGTCTAATAGGACCTCCCTGTCAACGGTCGTCCAGATGAAGACCGCGGGGAAGTAACCTGTTGCCTCTACCTGAAGCCCGAAGGCGTATAGGTGGCTGTTGATTCTGCTCATCTCGCAGATAAGGGAGCGTATCCATTGGGCCCTTTCTGGCACTTCAAGCCCATACGCCTTGTCGGCTGCGGTGACATAGCCTATGCTGATGTTTGCTGTGTCTACCATAGCCATCCTGTCGATTGGGATGATTCCACCTAGGAGGGTTCTATTCTCAAGAACCTTCTCGATTCCCCTGTGGGTGAAGCCTATGTCGGCTATAATCTTGTGGACTTTCTCTCCGTCTGTGTCTAGGAGAATCCTTGTCTGTCCGCTCATGGGGTGCTGGGGTCCCCAACTGATCCTCATTATATCGGACTCTATTTTTGGTTCTGTCATTACTCAACGCCCTCCCCTTTGAAATCCTTGCGTAGAGGGTAACCGCCCTTCCAGTCCGGGGGTAATAGTAGAGCGATCAAGTTCTCGTGCCCCTCAAAGTCTATTCCGAACATCTCGTGGGTCTCCCTCTCGTGGAAGCTCATGGCCTCCCAGACCTTGGTCATCGTGGGGAGAACTAAGTTAGCCCTATCCAAGTGTATACTGTAAATAACTATGAAGTCGGAGTCAGGATTATCCAGATAATAGTACATCTCCATCCTGTTCTCCTCGGGATAATCGACTGCGCCTCCCGCAATCGGGATGACGAACCCGTACTCGTCCCTGAGTGTCTCCGCGATTTCGATATAGCTGTCCTTTTTGGCTACAATTGAGGCCCTTGTTTCTTCAAAGACCTCGACGGACTCTACATTACTCGCGTGTGCCTCTTTGAAAGAGGAGATAAAGTCGGTTAGATTACTCTTTGACACCGAGTCTCTTCTCCTTCACTATTTGATCCTGGAGTTTCATCATACCGTGGATGATTGCCTCGGGCCTTGGTGGGCAGCCGGGGATATACACGTTGACAGGGACGTACTTGTCTATTTCTACGATCGCGTACGAGTCGTAGAAGGGACCCTTGCCCGTCGGGCATGCCCCGACAGCTACAACATATTTTGGTTCGCCCATCTGATCATATAGGTACTTAACTCGGTCAGCCATCTTCCTTGAGACAATTCCCACAACCATGATACAGTTGCACTGGCGAACGCTTGCGAAAGGGAGGACTCCAAGTCTCTCCATATCGAAGCGAGCTCCTGATACCTGCATGAACTCTGGGCTGCAGCAACCTGTTACAAGGTGAATTGGCCAGATTGAGTACTTTCTCGACCAACCGTCGATAAAATCTACGAGCTTGTATGCCAGGGTTGCCCCTGGCACGTTTTCTAATATTCTGCTTATCTGCTCCTCGTTTTCCATCAGTTCACCAGCTTGTCCTTCTCGACCAGGAAGTATGCGATTCCCGTGAAGATTATGAAAGTGTAGATAGTTATGATTGAGACCAATTCAGCAGTCACCTGAAATGACAAAGCTGATGTGAGGATCATCCATCCGAAGGCGTCTAACGCAAAGAAGACGACGGCGTAACCGAAGTAACGGGAGATCCCCGTTAACCGGAACGTCCTAGCCTCTCCGAATGGTTCATTACCACACTCATAGGTAGTGTTTTTGATCTTGTTAGGCTTTTTCGGGCTTACCAACCTGGAAGCGATTATAGCGATAGAAAGGAACCCAAAATCAATTAGGGCGAACGCCCAGAAAGCTTCAGACCCGCTAATTTGATACAATTCATTTCCTCCGTAGAATTATTTCATAAATATAGAACAATTCAACCATGATGGCTGATTAGACACTTTGAGGATAAAAATATTGCTAGGTGAAAGAAATCAAAAAGCTCCTAGTCAGTTTTCTCCGTTTGAATAGTCTATCGTAACTAGTGATCGAATTGGTCGGATAGATTTTTTTAGTTTATGAAGATAAAACACTTGATTGACCCAGTACATAATAATAAAGTAAGTATTTTTCCTCGCATATTATTTAATACTAAAAATATATTCAAACAAATTGCAAGTTCTACAGTGGAATAATATACATTATGTACAATTTTAAGGAAGGGTTTTAATATATCGTAGAGATAAATCTAATCTAGGTCTAGACCTTACAGCAAGGTTGTACCTCAAAAAAAGACCTGATGTTGGGAACTTCCCTAATCTTGAATCGGTTCCCAACATTTTTCTCATCATTAAAAAGAAAGTCAGTTATTAGCTATAAAAAACTGTAGGCTAGTATGGGCCTACGATGGGTTTTCCCAGTATCTCGACCTCGATAAAGTTGACACAATGGTAGTACCTGAAATCATCGATATTTCGCTCAAGGATTTCATCGGTTTCTCCGTAAATCATAACGCGGAGATTAGATTTTCCCATTGCCTTGAACCCCATAAGCACCCATGGCAATGTATTGAGTTTGAGCATGCACTCCTCCCAGTCGGCCTCGCTCTTTACTTCAAGGCCGAGCATTGCCATCTTACCTCCCTGATTCTTAATGGCTGTTCTCGCCGACAATATGAGGAGCTCCTTTGAGAGCATCTTGTCCATCCTATGTTTCACTGTTACACGCGAGATCCCCAGGGTCTCCGCTATCTGGGTATAGGGCATTCTCGGGTCCTGTCTGAGAAGTTTTGTTATGCTCAGGTCCGTGTCATCAAGCGCCATTTAATGCTAGGATATACACTTCTCATATATTTGGCTTTACAATATGATCAGTCTGTTCAGTTAATAAAAAAAAGGATAATGATTGTGTTAGGTTACTAGCGGTATTTCTGCCCAAACT
>JAUWLH010000184.1 GCA_030613835.1 Candidatus Bathyarchaeota archaeon
GATGCCATCACCAAGCCGTTCAGGTCCTTCCTAGACATGACGAGGATACTGGACGTAGGAGACACCATCGTCGCGAAGATAGTAGACCTGGATAGGAGCCGAACACCTATCCTATCGATCCTAGGCAGGGACCTAGGACGAGTCCACGAGGGCTTCATCATAAACATAACGCCCTCCAAAATCCCCCGACTTATCGGGAAAAAAGGAAGCATGATCAACATGATCCTCAGGGAGACCCGGTGTCATGTCACAATCGGCCAGAACGGACGCGTGCTGATACACGGAAGAAACAGGTCTGATGAGGAGCTCGCTGTTAAGGTAATTAATAAGGTAGATGCCGAGGCACACACCTCTGGTCTGACTAGCAGAATCCAAGAATACTTCACGACCATCAAATCTAAGCCTTAAAATTCATAGCGTTTTATGTTCCTTTTCGTTTTTTCTAATTTTTATCAGATTCTACTGCTGGCATTATTTTTGGGATATTTTCTACTACCTGAGCGCGTTAAAAGGGTCTAAACGTGGATGATTTGATCAAGCCTATTTTTCACACTCTTTATATCTCAAATCATGGTATACACTCGCATCGGTTGAAGGTGTAACTTAACAAACGCATCTAATTGTGTTTGGCACTCAACCACGTATCATGATCAATGAGGTAAGCGAAGTCCTAGACTTGTTCACCTCAAGACAATCAGGAAGGAAAATAGTTGAGTAAAACAAAGAGAAAAAGAAAGACCAGAAAGAAAATGGTGAGGACTGACGGAAGGAAAGCGAACGAGATCAGACCCACCACTATCGAGACTGGTGTAATTCCCAACGCAGATGGTTCAGCGTACATTGAGATGGGAGATAACAAGATTATTGCAGGAGTATACGGTCCAAGGGAGATGCACCCAAAAAGGCTGAGCAAGCCCCACATGGGCGTCCTCAGGGTAAGGTACCATATGGCCTCCTTCAGCGTTGATCCTAGGCGGTCACCAGCCCCATCAAGAAGAGATACCGAAATAGGAATGATCTTGGTTGACGCCCTTTCACCCGCTCTTTTCCTAGAGAGATACCCACGAAGCGTCATCGATGTCTACGTAGAGATCATCCAGGCAGATGGAGGCACAAGATGCGCAGCAGTCAACGCAGCTGCTGTAGCATTGGTAGACGCAGGAATACCCATGAAGGACCTAGTAGCTGCCTGTGCAGCTGGTAAGATGAATGGCGAGATCGTACTCGACCTCGGAGACTACGAGGACAAGGAGGGCGAAGCAGACGTGCCTCTGGCATACATGCCAAAGCTCGACCAAGTAACACTTCTACAGATGGATGGAATACTGACCGTTAAAGAGACTGAGAAAGCAATCAAGATGGCTATCGAGGGCGCCAAGCAGGTCTACAAGATCCAGCGTGAAGCCTTAAAGAAGAAATACGGCATGACAGAGGAGGAGAGCGAGGAGCAAGAAGAGGAGAAAGCTCCCGAAGAGACTCCTGAAGATGCCCCAGAAAAAGAGGAGGAAGAAAAATGAGCAACAACATAGTATCCAGACTCAAAAGAAAGAAGATCCAAGAAGTCGTAGCCGCAGGAAAGCGAATGGACGGAAGGGGTCTACTTGAGTTCAGGGAGATGACCTTTAAGACAAACTTCCTCAAGAAATCAGAGGGTTCAGCTGAGATTAGGTTAGGAAAAACCCATGTGATCGTCGGCGTAAAAGCAGGAATTGGAACACCCTTCGATGATACTCCAGATAAGGGCGTCTTGATGTGTGGAGCAGAGTATACTCCAGTGGCTCACTCGACGTGGGAGCCGGGTCCACCACCGAAGGGCGCAATAGAGCTGGCGAGAGTCGTCGATAGAGGTCTAAGGTCTGCCGAGATCCTAGATTTTAAAGAGCTGTGCTTGATCGAAGGAAAGAAGGTATACATTGTCTTCGTAGACCTTTACGTGCTTAACTGGGACGGAAACCTCATAGATGCATGTGGTGCAGCCGCAATCGCAGCATTGAGGAATACAAAGATTCCGACCTTCAAGGTAACCAAGGGCGAGGTCAAGGCAACAGGCAAGACCAAGAAGCTCAAGCTCAGGGCCGAGCCGATCCCGATAACTATCACGAAGATCAACGAGTACTTCATCCTAGACGCCACGGCTGACGAGGAGGAGGTAGCTGATGGCCGCCTCACTATAACCATGGACGAGAATAACAACGTCACGACCATGCAGAAAAGAGGCTCTGTAGGCTTCACCGTGGACGAAATAAAGAAATGCATAAATATCGCTACGGAGAAGGCGGCAGAGATAAGGTCACTCACAGTGGCGAGTAAATAATGGCGAAAAAGAAACGTTTGAACGTCGGACTACGAGGCAGGGGAGGATCAACCCTAACTAAACGCTACGGAAGGATCATGGCCCTCCTTAAAACCTACCATAAATGCCCAAGCTGTGCAAGCCCAAGTGTGAAGCGCGTGAGCGTGGGTCTCTGGGGATGCAAGAAATGTGGCCACACATTCGCAGGCGGAGCCTACCAGCCTTCCACGAAGCTAGGTCAGGCTGCACACAGAATCCGTGTGCAGAACTAACCCTTTTTTAATTCAATCAACTCTTTTATCGATTAATGGATAAACCAGTTTTACCCGTCTCAGCTAAGGTAAGCATTGTTATGGACCATGACCTGCTTGATGCCGTGAAAACCGCTTTGATTCCCGAGGTTGAATCCCCATCCTCAGAGCGGTCGAGAACTGGGGTTAGCATTCAGGGTAACGAGCTGATTATCGAGACCGTTGCCAGTGATACGACAGCGTTACGGGCCTCCATTAACAGCTACCTGCGGTGGGTGCAGGGGATCCAGGGCATAGTTGACATCCTCTAGTGGTTCTCCGAAACCCTTTATATCCAAGGGAATGTGGATACTTGTCCCTTTAAGGTGAATATTCATGAAGAACGAGCTAAAGAAAAGGATGTACGCTGGAGAGCAGCTTTACGGTACATGGATCACAGTCGAGAGCCCCATAATGACCGAGCTCATGTCCAGTCTTGGATTCGATTACTTCATTATCGATACGGAGCACGCGCCTCTTGACCACATGATGGTTCAAACCCTCATGCAGGCCATGAGACCTGATACCAAGACCACCCCCCTCGTCAGAGTGTGGTGGAACGACCTCGTCCCAATCAAGCGTGTGTTGGATTTAGGCGCATCCGGCATCATGGTTCCGTGGATCAATAACAAGGAGGACGCTGAGTTGGCGGTTAAGGCAACGAGGTATGCTCCCGCCGGTCTCAGGGGATGCGGTCCTAGGAGGGCAGCGATGTTCGACCCAGATTACCTGAAAACAGCCGACCAGGAGATAATGGTGGTCTGCCAGATCGAGACGAAGGAGGCCGTTGCCAATATCGAGGACATCTGCTCCGTGGATGGGGTGGACTGCGTCTATATCGGCCCCGCTGACCTATCAGCGAGCCACGGTCACCTAGGCAACATGGGTCACCCGGATGTTCAGGCTGCGATAGACAAGGTTTATGACGCTGCAAAGGCTGCTGGAATCGGAGCAGGTATCCATGAGGCATCTGGAAAGAGCATCCCTGAGAGGATGGCTAAAGCCTACAACTTGGTTACCTTGGGCAATGACTTGGTGTACGCAAAGAAGGGTGTACAGGCACAGTTCAAGAAACTGGGAATAGAGAGATAACTCTCTGGAAACTAGAGAGTTTCGAATCTATTTTTTTTCGTGTTTTTCTTTTCTGTAAATTATCTTAAAAGATTATTCGCTAAGCGTTTAGGGCTTCTGATCTGTTATGACAACCATAACCCCATGCATAAAAAAATATATTGGAGTCACTTACCCCCTTATTAGGTTTTATTTGACCACAATTCAGTAATACTCATTATTTCATATGGTTT
>JAUWLH010000094.1 GCA_030613835.1 Candidatus Bathyarchaeota archaeon
GTTCATCCAACCTAATGGGGGCGATGTAATATAATGGTATTAAAAAAGAGGAGGACGAGAGACGATCCGTCGTCGGGATAATAATAGATTATTGTGGTAGGGTCCTCGGCTCCTGGATGAAGAACGCGGGTAGCAGAGAGACTGCTGAGACAACGGCGATGTAGCTGAACCCTATGTTAAACCCATAGGTCTCAACCACGTATCCGAAGATGGCGCTGCTGACGCTGGCGATGGTGAAGCCTATCGTGAAGTAGAGGCCGAATATCTGGTCCAGCTGGCTCTTTTCCACGCTGTCAGTCATGACGCTCTGGACTATCACTGTTTGCACCATGAAGCCTATGAAAAATAGAAGCACAGTCAACCCCATGAAGCTCGTAACAAAGTTCAGCATGAAGTAGCCAACTGTGCTAGCAACCATGATCCCGATGATCAGTGGCTTCCTATTCATCCTGTCACTGAGCCAGCCCCAGAAAAAGGGGCCGAGTACGCCTCCGCCCAGCAGGATCGAGTAGAGTAGGCTGCTCCTCTCAGATGTAAACCCGAGGATATCGATGAAATATAGTGGCAGGAAGGTTCTGACACCCATCCTGAACGCCATGACGCTCCTTAGGACACTGATGGATAGCACGTTTCTGTTCTTGAGCTGCTCGCGGAGCTTGCCCCAGTTGAGGGCGTCCCTGGTCTTGCCCTCCACATCGCTGGACCCCTTGACGAAGAACAGGATGATAAGCGAGAGAGTCAGGGCTGGGATAGATAGTATACCTAGGGTTGATCTCCAACCCATCTTAGTGAGCAGGTACGCCGTGATCAAAGGGGTGAAAGCGAACGCGATTGACGGCACAGCCTGGTTTAATCCAAGCATTCTGCCACGGTTCTTGGGGTCTGTACCGTGGCTGACAATTGATGCGCCGATTGGGTGCTGGACACTGCTACCTATTCCTGCGATAACGCTGAAGCCTAGGAACTGTGCGAAGCCGTTGCCCAAGGAGATGCCGATATTCATGAGGGCGTTAATCATGTTACCCACGGACACCAAGACCCGTGCGCTGAACCATCTTCTAAACAGGCCGACGAACATCTGCGGGAACCCGGATGCGAGACCCGCAGCTGACCTGATGAGCCCTAACTCTGCGTATGAGATGTTGAACTCATCCATGAGGTCTGGGTAGAGCATGGGCATTGATCCGCCGATGACGTGGTTCAGCATGTGAAGTATGATTACGGACCAGACGAGTTGGCCTGATTGTTTTCCCTTATTTTCTTCGGTCACGGGATGCACCTAGTGAAAGACAAAACAAACTTTGCTACAATTAAATGTAGCGATACATGTTTGGGTTTTTATCTAGGGGGTCATTAGAGTAATTCTGTATGGTAAGATATAACTAAAAGAAGAATAAATTGCTACCATGTCAAACTCTCTTGAACAAATTCTTGGAAATATGCATTCCTTCCTAAGTAGTGAATGGGAGGAAAAGCGATGAGCGGGTACAAACTCGGGGTAGCGGGGTTCAGCCATGAGACCATCACGTTTTGGCCAGGGCTGACGACCTTGAAGGACTTTGAGAGGAACGCGTACCACGGCGAAAGGGTTCTTGAGAAGGCAAGGGGCACTAATAGCTGCATCGGGGGGTTCATTGAGGTCTGCGAACGCGAGAACGTGGAGCTGCTACCTGTGTGCGTCGCCTCCGGTGGGGCCACAGAGACAGTGGCGGACGATGTCTACGACTTTTATGTGGGTGCGATGAGACTCGGGTTCGATGAGATAAAGGACGAGATCGACGGGGTCCTGATGTCACTTCACGGGGCTATGGCGACAGAGAGCAGGCAGGACCCTGAGACTGATGCCGTTCGCGAGGTTCGGGAGATCATCGGGTATGATATGCCACTGATGGTGACGTTTGATCTCCACGCCAACAAGGACGAAGCTATCTTGAGGGAAGCGACGGCGGTGTTCGGGTTCCAGAGCAGCCCCCATGTTGACATGATGGACACGGGGATACGTGCTGCAAATACGATGATTAGGACTCTCAGAGGAGAGGTAAACCCTGTCGTGGCATTAAAGAAACCAGGCATCGTGGTGCCATCAGTCTTCAGCGCGACCACGGTATCCCCGGCCAAAGATATCATTGACAGGGTCCACTGGTGGGAGGGAAAGCCGGGGGTGGTAGACGTGTCTGCCCTCTTCGGTTTTGCATGGAGTGATGTCAGTCCACTCGGAATGAGCATGGTGGCGGTTACCGACGGTGACCCCCAGCTAGCACAGGAGATCGTTGATGATCTCTGTGAGCTGGCTTGGGGCAAGAGGAAAGAGTTGACCGGTAGGAGCAAGGCCGCCCTCCATGGCGTCGATGAAGGCGTCAGGCTCGCCATCGAGAAGGCGGGGAAGGCCAGTAAGCCCATCGTAATACTGGACCACGCTGATAGGAGCAACGACACTACATACATCCTCAGGGAGCTGCTTAATCAGGGCGCACGGAAGACGGCGTTCCCCATGCTGTACGACCCGGACTCTGCTTTGAAGATAATGGAGGCTGGAGTGGGTGAGACCGTTGAGCTTGAGGTGGGGGCGACCACGGGCTGGAGGGACGGGGGCAAGGTTAAGGTCAAGGGTAAGGTGCTCTGGGCAGGTGAGGGCAAATACACAGGCACGGGTCCCATGAGCATCAACCAGGAGGTAGACCTAGGGCCCACGGGTATCCTGCAGGTGGACGGAGTGTGGCTCCAAGTGATGAGCAGGCAATCAAGCCTTATAGACGACGACCCCATCAAGCAGTTCGGTTACAGGCCCGAGGATTTTGATATCATAGTCAGTAAGAGTAAGACCCACTTCAGGGCGGTCTACGAGGGGTTAAGCGAGGAGATCATCATAATCGACGCCCCCGGTCAGTGCCCCGCCGATCTGGGCGTTCTCAAGTACGTGAACGTCAAGGAGGGCGTTTACCCCATCACTCTCAAAGACTGCTCTGAGACGAGAATTAACTACTAAAACGGGGCATAGCCTGTTCTCCACGATTATTTATATCGAGTCAGCCCATAACTGACCATGTTTACGTTAATCCGGGGAGCGGAAGTCTACGCACCCGAATACATGAGAGTCCAGGACATACTGTTCCTCGGGCACAAGATCATCAGGATGAGTGAAAGCCTTGAGGCACCTGCTGGGTTCAAGTGTGATATAGTCAACGCTTCAGGCAAGATAGCTTATCCCGGGTTTGTTGACAACCACGTCCACCTCATAGGGGCGGACGACGGCCAGGGGCCCATGGGTAGGACCCATGACATCAAATGGGCTGATATCGTCGAGTCAGGAACGACCACGATTGTCGGGTGCCTTGGCAGTAGTAGGTTCGTCAGGAGCCTGCACCAGCTGTACATCAAGACCCTTGAGCTGGACATGATGGGGCTCTCCACGTACATGTACACTGGCAGCTTTGTCATTCCACCACCGACCCTCACAGGGGATATCAGAAAGGATATTTACCTTATCCCAAAGGTCATTGGCTTGAAGACGGCCATCAGCGATACGACAACCAACCACCATACATGAAGGGACTTGGCCGAGATTACAGCGGAGGTCAGGTACGGAGCGGATATCGCGAACAAGCACGCGGTCACCCATGTTCATGTGGGCAGACAGAAGACCAGGATGGACAGGATATTCGAGCTCATTGATAACACGGGGCTTGATCCAGCTGTAGTAATACCGACGCACATCAACCGCAGGAACCCAGATGTGATGGAGCAAAGCGTTGAGTACACTAAAATGGGCGGAATAGTTGACCTCAGCAGCCTTATGAGGAAGGAGGAGGGAACCATGACCGGTCTGAAACCCGAGTACGCCGTGAAACGCATGCTGGACGAAGGAGCGGTCCTCGAGAACATGACCATGAGCAGCGATGGGAACGTGCCCCAGATCCTCAAGGGAGAGAACGGAAAGCGTGTTGGCAGGTACATCGCACCACTGGACCTCAACAGGCGCGAGGTGAGGGACATGGCCAACAACGGCGTATGCAGCTTCACAGACGCTTTAAAGATAATGACCAGCAACGTCGGGAATGCCTTGGGAGTCCAGAAGGGCAGAATCGTTGAAGGTTATGACGCGGACATTGTAATCGCAGATGGCGTTGAGAATATGAGGGTCGAGAAGGTGTACGCGAAAGGCAAACTGCTAGTTGATGGAGGCGAGGCCCTCTGGAAGACCCACTTCCAGAAGGACCCGTACTACGACCTGTACCATTAACTGCATTCCGAGGTTTTATCAGCCCGAAATCCCCCGGTCTAATGACTATTCATGTTAGATTCATCCACTCTGAGGCACAGGATAACGCGCATCATCGCGGCGACCAGGTTCCCGTTTGTTGACCAGGAGTCATGGGGAAAGAATCACCAGACCATCGTGAACGATGAGGTGGGGAGGTATGCGATCCAAACCCCCATTGGAGTCCTTTACCCGAGCATCATAATCACTAACGATGATGGGTCACTGAGGGAACTGGGTCTCGTCGAGTCGGCTGAGGATATCAACGATGATAGCATACCCAGGTGGAAGGCACTGTCAGATGTCGCACCATATGGGAGGGAGTTCAAGAAGCTGTTCCTATACGTCCCTGAAGGTTACGAAGAGAAGACGTTGAAGTACTTCGAAGACGAGGGCATCAATTACGACGGGATCAGGGGCTACAGGGTCGAAAACCAGGTGCTGAAGATACTGCCTTTCAAGACCCTCAACGACGAGTACGACGACGTGATCACCTAGGCTTGTCTTTTTTCAATCCTCGCAGATGTTTTATACAATCTGCAGGATGATAGAGTGAATTATTATGGCTGACATCGAGAAGAAATCGGCGGACTACAAGAGCGCAGGCGACGACCTGCATGACACATACCACAGGCTCCACCCACAGGTTCTCAGCAAGTTTGAGGACGAGATGCCCAAGATATGGGGCAGGAAATGGAAAGCAAACAGTACCGTGGGCAAGCTCAACACGGTTCTACTACACCGCCCGGGCAAAGAGTTCCTGAGCGTGGGCAAGCCAACCCCATGGCCTCCGCACGAGGACAGCTGGAGGGCGTGGAGAATGATGGCGAAGCCCGACCTCGATGAGCTAGTAGAGCACCACGAGACCCTGGTTGATGCCTTCAAGCAGGAGGGCGTGGAGGTCATCATCAGGAAACCTGACCCATACGACCCGCCATACACCGTGAAGTCAATCTACTGTGACGACGTAGCTCACCCGGCCGTGTACGGTCACATCATCATGAGGATGTACGACAGCATCAGGAAGGGCGAGGAACTACCCACATACCAGACCCTAGCAGAGCACGGCATCCCCGTTGTGGGTATGATATTCGGGGACGGAATGGTCGAGGGAGGACCATGCGGCTGGCTCGACGAGAAGCACGCCATAATAGAGGTTCACTTCCCAAGGGGAAACACTAGGGAGCCCGGAGTCATGAGGGCCAACGAGTGGGGACAGAACCAGTACGCCAATATCATCAAGGCACAGGACCCCGAGGTGGACATCAGGATGGGGCCAGGATACGGCACTAGGAAGGGAACCATCCACTACAGCATGGTTGACAGGCACACCACGGTGGGCGAGGCCAGTTACTACGACCACTACCTCACGGACTGGATGGAGGCCGAGATGGACTGGACGTTCATCAAACCTCCAGACGACCTGGTAAGCATCGACACCAGAGGATTCGCCAAGGGACCGGACTGTGGAGTCGTGCTGGAACCGATGAAAATCATCACCAGCGACCAGTACCCCAAGGCGACAAAGTGGTTCGAGAGCGTGGGGATCGAGGTGATTGAGGTTCACATAGACAGCCTCATAAGGCCGCGGAACAGCGGGAGCATCCACTGCTGCGTGGGCACCCTCGACAGAGAGCCGGAGCCCAAGAGCTACTAGACTCTATTTCTCTTCACAACACTAATTATCCATTACTGAAACCTACAACTTGTATGTCTGAACGTAGGCTACTGGGATACTGTGGCATGTACTGCGGAGACTGTCTGGGCTGCTCGGGGGTAATAGCAGATGCATCCAAAGAGTTCATAAAAGTGCTGGATAACTACGAGTTCGAGAAGACCGCGATACACGTGTTCCCCACCCA
>JAUWLH010000105.1 GCA_030613835.1 Candidatus Bathyarchaeota archaeon
CGTAGATCTTGCCGTCCCTCCACGTCGCTTCCAGTGGGATTGAGTCCCAGTTACTGATATCACCTGGCGCAACGGTATCGATGTGGCCGCAAAGCATGAGGCTCCTGTCGCCCTCGCCCTTGACGCCGACGACACCTATCCCATCCCCCCTCTCGTATGCCATGCTGAAGTCGGGGTGTTTGGAAAGCTCCTTGAAATCGATCTCCCATCTATCAACCGCAAACCCGTGTTCCTCAAGTGTCTTGGCCATGTACCACTGGGCCTTGGACTCCTTGCCCCCGAAGCTGGGGATGTACACCAAGTCCTTGAGGAACCTGTACATGGCATCGTAATCAATGGCATCAAGCACACGCTTCTCGATGGCGTTCATGGCATAGAGGGGAGTCATATGTGCTATATCATCTTCGGAGACGGGGGAGGAACATGGGCACACGTTCCTGGTACTCCATGTACTCGTCCCCGAACTCCCTGACTAACTCCACCTCCTCCTTCCTGCAAATTAGGAAGATGACTGTCACAACTAACGGCGTTAGGAGGAAGGAGTCCAAAGCGGACCTTTCAAAGGAGAACCCGATATGGGCGATGATAGCCGCGAGGTACTGGGGGTGCCTGACTCATGAGTAAACTCCGGTTGTGACAATCTTATCCGGTCGGTGCGTCTCGGAGACGGCCAAGCCAAGCTCCCTCAAACCGAGTAGTCCTATCCACGCCGAGACAAGCTGGAACCCCAGAGCCACGAAATAGAAACTCTGGAACGGGTACTTAAACACACGCTGGGGTGAAACGCACATCCCTACCATGAAGATGAACATGCTCCAACCTGAGAGGTACCCGAGGAAGTCGCCAACCCTCTCCCCCCTCTTATCGCCGAATCGATCCTTGAGCCACGTGTGCTCCACCGAGATGAAGTAGACGGGGAGGACCAGGATGAACCCGGTCAGGTTGAACAAGAACCAGCTCATCATGTTACCTGAGTATCCTCCTTAGAAAACTATATTGACTATATGGTCACCCCAGTGTACCATGAAAGCCGTCATGAAGACCAAGCCGGAGCCGGGCATCGTGGTACTCGACATCCCAGTCCCGGAGGTCGGGGCTGACGATGTCTTGATCAAGGTCAGGGCCGCCTCGATTTGTGGAAGCGACTTGGGAATATACAATTATACAGCGGCGTACAGCAAGATGACCCTCCCCGTGGTCATGGGCCACGAGTTCTCGGGGGAGATCGTCGAGACGGGAAAGGACGTAGCCGGTTTCAAGGTAGGCGACAGGGTGCTAAGCGAGTCCGTCAAGGCATGCGGCGTATGCAGGTTCTGCAGGGAGGGCAGGAGCAACCTCTGCGAGGAATCCACTCTGTTCGGGATTCACACAGCGGGAGGTTTCGCTGAATACGTCACAGTTCCATACAAGTTGCTCCACAGGATACCCGAAAACATGAGCTACGAGGACGCTGCACTCGTCGAGCCCCTGAGCAACGCCCTCCACTTCGTCAAGGACATCACACCCTTCAGGATAAACGATTTCGTGGTGGTACAAGGATGCGGCCCCATCGGCCTCTACAGTGCCCAGTTGTTCAAGCTGGGGGGCGCGGATGTGATCATGACTGGTCTCAGTGCCGACAAGACCCGTTTCGAGATAGCCAATAAGCTGGGCATTGAGACGGTTAACATCCAGGAGCAGGACCTGGAGGAGATCGTGAGGGAGAGAACCAAAGGGGTAGGAGCAGATATTGCGTTCGTAGCTGTCGGTGCACCACCTGCGGTGAAACAGGCAACACGCATAGTCAGGAAGAGGGGGAGGGTAACCGTGGTCGGTATTTTCGGTGCGGAGGTCCCCATCGACATGACATGGCTTGTGAGGCGGGAACTAGAGATCAAGGGGGCCTACGACGCGAAGCCCGTTAACTTTCCACAGAGCATTGACCTCATCTCAAGGGGGCTCGTGGACGTGAACAGCGTCCTGACCCACAGGTTTAAACTGGAAGACGCGGAAGAGGCGTTCCAGGTAGCACTGAACAAGACAGGAGGTAAAATACAATTCCAACCAAACTAACCGAGAACTGGGTCAGCTTCGTCAAGAAACTGCCGAGCCTCTATTTCGGGCTATTCCTCTTCGCGTTGGGCTGGGTAATGATGCTCAACGCGGACCTAGGGTTGAGCGCGTGGGGCGTCTTCCAGGTGGGACTGATGAACATAGTTGACCTCAGTTTCGGCCAGGCAACCCAGCTAGTGGGGCTAGGACTGCTCATCTTTGGGTGGACCCTGGGTTTCCCACCCGGGTTTGGGACCGTGAGCAACATGCTATTCATCGGCTACTTCATCGATGTCATCTTAGGATGGGAAATTGTCCCCAGGTTCAGCAACATTGTACTGCAACTGAGCCTTTTAGTCGCCGGCATGGCCATGATAGGCGTGGCATCATACTTCTATCTGAGACCGAAACTGGGGGCAGGGCCAAGGGACGGCCTGATGATTGGACTCGTCCAGAAACTGGATAGGGAAGTCTCTGTTGTCAGGGCTGGTATCGAGGTGACGGTACTCATAGTTGGTATAGCTCTGGGCGGACCAGTTGGGATAGGAACCGTGATCACAGCGCTCAGTGTCGGGTACTTTGTTCAGATGGCATTCAAGCTGGGGAAATATGACAGAAACTCCAGACACATGAACCTCTACGAGCTAGCGAGGTCCCTTGGCGGCAAGTAGTTAAACATTATATCCCTGTCAGCCCATCTCTTCCTGATTATATTGCCCAAGATTGAAGGCTTGAAATGGGAGATAAGGGACACCAACGAGGAGGACATCCCCATCATAATGGACCTGTGCTACCAGCTCAGTGTCTACGAGAAACTTGAGTTCAAAGGAACCGAGGAGTTGTACAGGAAGTACGGTTTCAGCGAGGACAAGATATACGACTGCATGCTGGTCGAGAACAAGGGAGACATAGGGCCCGATTACCTTGCGGTCGCGCTATTCTACTACACGTTCAGCACGTTCGAGGCAAAGCCCACCCTGTGGCTTGAGGATATTTTCGTGCCAGAAGAGTACCGAGGAAACGGGATAGGAACAGCCCTGCTAAAGAAGCTATGTCAGATAGCTGTCGAGAAGGACTGCGGGAGGGGTGAGTGGACAGTGATCGACTGGAACGAGCCAAGCAGGCAGTTCTACTTCGCTCTGGGCGCCAAGGCAATGGATGAGTGGACCACATTCAGGATGATGCCTGAAGCATTCAAGAAGCTGGCCGAGAGCTAGCCGTCCACCTTATCCAGGAACCGTAGGACATGCCCTACGGCTTCCTCTGTTTTCTGCTTCAAGAACCCGTGACCGCATCCCGGAATCAGCACCAGTTCTGAGCCAGGTATCTGAGAAGCTATCCTCTCGCTGTTCTCTGGGGGGACAAGTGCATCCTCGTCACCTGTCATGACCAGTGCTGGAACTTTCAGCTCCGGCAGATGTTGATACGTGTTCATGGTAGAGATGGCGTGGCTCTGGTTCATTAACGCGTGACTCGGGGTGGGATAGTCCGAGTAGGTCTCGTCCTTGACCAGTTTCTCAAGGTGCGCCTCGACGTACTCCTTGGAATAAAGTAGGTACAGGAGCTTGACGGTTACATCCCTCTCGGTCATCTCGGGCAGAGGGTTTGCTATCAGGGCGAGATCCATCTGCACTTGGGGATCGGACGAGACGGAGTTCTCCCTTCCAGAGGACGCCCCACAAAGAACTAGACTCAGAGTTGTCTCGGGGTAATTGATCCCGAATGTCTGCGTGATGGCTCCCCCCATGCTGAACCCCATGATGTGCGCCTTCTCGATTTCTAGGGAGTCCAGCACGCCCTTGATATCCGCCGCCATCATGTCCATAGTGTAGAGGATATCGGGCTTGTCTGATCTTCCAGTCCCCCTGTTGTCCATCATGATGACCTTATGTCTCTCGGATAGGAGATCAATCATTTTATCGCTCCAACTCTCACGGTTCCCTCCCCAGCCGTTTCTAAGCATTAAAGGCGAACCCTCCCCCCTTGTCTCGTAATAGATATCGATCCCGTTTGCGTTGATAACCGGCATACAGCACCTACTTTCACCTACCTTGAAGGACTTTTCCATATTCACAGGGGTCCCTTTAGCACAGGTTGATGGGTTCACCTTATAACCCGTTAATCGAAGCGAGAGTTGATGAGAGAAGAAAGCCTCTACGCCTGGGTCCGCAAGAACAGGAAGAACGACCTCAGGTTTAGGAACGACGAGGTAAAGATCGGGAAAGTTCTAATCCCAATAAAGAAACCGAGGAAGGCAAATCAATAACTCACTGTGAAAGGGAGAATGAATTATATTCCCCTATAATCGCTCAAGACTAATCAAGAATTACTCAAAGTCCATCTTGACATCTGCCCGTTTCGCTATCTGGGCAGCCATCTTGATGGCGATCCTGCCTGCCATCGTGATGAGGTACCTCCCTCGTCTTTTCTCTTGGTGGATCAACCCGACCTGTTCAAGCACATCAAGGTGCCTGCTCAGGGTACTGGGGCTGATCTCCTTGAGGGCCTCCTGAAGGTCGCTGCTATACATGCCGCCCCAGCTCAGCTCCCGAAGGATCGTGATCCTGTGCTCGTTACCCATGGCGCTCATGATAGCGGAGGTACGTTTCACGTTCCTGTCGCTCATAGTGGGCCTTTCGCGTTTCCCCCTCCTATCGAGGAAGATGGTCTGCTCTAGCTCTGAGTTCACGTTTTCCATGATATCGTTTACGAATTCCCCGATGTATTCACCGAGTTTCTCTCCGAATGGTTCAACTGGGCGCCATGCCCTGCCGTACATCTCCCTGTACATCCTGCCGTACCTGGAATTACGCTCGTTTCTCTTCTCTTCCGCATCGAAATCAAATGATGCTTCTTCGATGGGTATCTCCTCCGGTTCGGGTTCCTCTTCTTGGAGTTCCTCTACATTTGGTTCCACTGGTTCATCTTCTAGTTGTTCGGCTATTCGTGCAAGCTGCTCCCTGAGCTGCCTCACTTCGTCCCTTAGCTTATCTTGATCTGACACTCCTTTCTCCACATCCTATCAAATACAATTCGTTTATTATCGAATAATAAACGGTTATTATCCGTTTATAAATGTATTGGAGTAGAATACAGTTAGACCTTTATGATTCAGTCAGGTTCTGCAGCTCAACGTGATCTGGGAGAATCGATTCAACGTCCCTAACCTCTCTGAACAAGTAGCCCCCCAGTCCACAGACGAACCCAATCACGCCCAGAAATACCCATAGGAGGCTTATCCCGGTGCCAAGTCCGATCCCCACAAGCCAACCAAAGAAAGGCGCAAGCGGTCCCCCCTCCAGCATACCGAGAATCAGGAACCTGTCAGCGATGGGGGCCGGTTATCGCCATGGCCACGGGCTGGCTGATCAGCGCTATCATAGCTCTCGTGTCGAATACCCTCCCCTGCATCTCAGGGGGGGACCTTGCTCTGCCATATAGCCTGGTTGCTACCGTTGATGAGAGGGTTGAAAAGCATCATCAGGAACGCGCCTATGGACCAGGTGTACACATCCTTTCCAAGCCCGAGGGCCACGTCTCCGAGCAGGCATGACAGATCCATCCCCCCTAGGACACCGTGAACCCTCTTTTTGGGTCCATCCCATGCACTCACTATCAATCCCCCAACTAACCCACCAGCTCCGAGTGCCGAACGAACAGCCCCAAGGATTACTGTGTCATCCCCTGTACGCGATAGCACCATGGGGGCTAACAGGGGGAAGCCAAGGCTTCCTATGAAGTTGATAGTGAAGAACACCAGCTGTAACCCCAGGAGTCCGGGTCTTTCTCTGATGTACCTGCACCCGAAGCGGC
>JAUWLH010000102.1 GCA_030613835.1 Candidatus Bathyarchaeota archaeon
AACAAAGCTCTGCAGGAATATTCCCACAGCAACCCCCTGCCATGTGTCCGTGAAGGCGTAGACGTAGGTCATGTATGCCATTACCTTGATCCTACCCTGGTAATCAGCCAGGTACCCCCCAAGGGGGTAGAGGAGCATGGAGGCTATGTTGCCGACCGCCATCACTTGGCCTATGGTCTCGTACTCTCCGCCCAGCGCGATGATGTACAGGGAGAGGTATCCCCAAACGATGTCGACGCTCATGCGCCACATGGAGCTGCAGACTGTTAGGACGAGCACGTTTCCCCTCATTATCTCGCAGATCTCGGACAGCAACCTAAACACGGTATTTGGTGATATCGCCCTGATAAATCCGGTGGATGGGGATTAACTCTAAATCATCCTGCGGTACCCCGTAGATATGTATCACTTCGGTTATGGCTCGAACCTCAACATCGAGTTCCTGAGAAAATACCTTCCTAGTGCCGAGTTCGTGCAGAAGGCGTACCTCCCCAACTTTGAGATCCAGTTCCGCTTCTGGAGCAAGAAAAGACAAGGGGGTATTAGCACAATCATGCCCAAGCCTGGGAACCTAATTCACGGTGTCATCTACGAGTGTGACGAGGAAGAGATGATTGAGCTGGATAGGATAGAGAGCGTCCCCCAGGGTCTCTACACTAGGGACACAATGATAGTATTGGGAGAGGATGGTAATTGGCACAAGGCTGACCTGTATAGAGTGCCCAACCCCAAGGGCCCCTTCACTCCCGCGAAGGGCTATGTGGAGCTGATGCTAAGCGGTGCAAAGGAGCACAAACTGGACCCCGAGCATATCAAGGTAATCGAGGAGATCTACACCAGGTCCGAGTAGACTACCTCTCCACCGATTATGGGCATCAGGACCTTGGTTGCCAGTAGCGCATCATGGGGCTCGGTTGTAATATCCGGGTCAAGGACCACAAAGTCGGCCATCTTGCCAGTTTCAATTGTTCCCTTTATGTCCTCGGTTCCTTCTAGATACGCCGCGTTCCACGTGTATGCCCTGATGGCGTCCATAATGGGCACTGCTTCCTCCTTACATAGGTATTGGCCAGTCCTCGATTTCCTTGCGACGCACCCGTAAATGCCCGTGAGTGGCCAGCTTGTTCCGAAACCGTCGCTGTTTCCAGCCGCGACGATACCGTGATCCCTGAAACTCTTCATAGGGTAATACCCGCAGAGTCGGTCGGGACCGAGTGCCACTATGTGGCTATCACCTATAGGGTAGCAGAACCCGATACTTGCGGAGATATTGATGTTTAGTTCCTTCATCCTCTCAAGCTGACGGGGGAGGACGTACCCGGCGTGCTCGATCCTGTGACGGTGGTCAGGCCAGTCCTTTGACTTGATGGCGGCCTCCAATGCGTCAAGGGTCATGTCGAGGGCCCTGTCCCCTATTGCGTGGATGCAGGTCCTGAGGTGTGCATTGTGGCATCTCGTCACCTCGTCTGTGAGCTCCTCGGCGGTGCATCTTATGATACCCTTGTTGCCCGGGTCGTTGCTATAGTCCTTGTGGAGCGCTGCTGTCAGACTGCCCATAGCCCCGTCCGTTCCCACCTTAACCCCGACGACCTGGAGCCTGTCGCTCCACTTGAATGGGGTAGTGATGCCCTGTCTGGAAAGGTCGTCGGTAGCGTATCCCTTGTACGGGGTCATGCCGTCCAGCATGAGGCCCATACGTATCTTGAGCTTTCCCTCCTTGTCCAGTCTCTGGAAAGCAAGGGCCTGTTGGGCCTTGATATGGGCCTCGTGCAGGCTGGTTATGCCCCAGCTTAGGTATGTCTGCTCCAGGACGGGCCAGTTCTCGACGAGGAGGTCTATCTCCTCTTCTCCCGCTGGGACAGGTATCAGGCTCCTAACCATGTCCATAGCTGCGATCTCGTCCAGCCTACCCGTTGGTATCCCACTCTCGTCCTTCTCAATGTGGCCGCCCACTGGCTGCTCGGTGTCTTTTGTTATCTCCGCAATCTCCAGTGCCAGACTGTTAACCACCGAATTGTGTCCTCCTGCCCTGCCCAGGTAGATTGGATGATTTGTGGACGCCCTGTCGAGGTCGTATCTGTTGGGGAACCGTTTGTCCTTCCACTGGGTCTCGTCGAACCACGAGCCAACGACCCACTCGCCATCTGGCTTGGAGTCTGCTTTCTCCTTGAGAGCTACCACTATGTCGTCTAGGTTTTTCACGGGAGGGGTCCTGCAATTCACGTAATCGAGCTGTAGTCCCCTCCTGATGCAGTGTTCGTGTGTATCGATGAAGCCAGGATAGATGGTCTTCCCTTTCAGGTCGATTTCCTCTGTCTCGCTTGAGGAGAGGGCTTTGATCTCCTCGTTTGTTCCTACCTTGATTATGTAGCCGTCCTTGACGGCTATGGCTTCCACCATTGAGTCATTTTTGTCCACAGTCACTACTTTTCCGTTGACTATGACAAGATCGGGGGCTAGTTCACGCTGCGGGGGCACACTAAAACACCGGGAAATTCTTCGTGGGTAATCTATTTAACACCGACGAGTATTTTCCAGTGTTATGCCAGGTTTATGGGTCGTCTTCGTTTTTCTTGGAGATAGTATTACCGCGGGTTTCCAGCAGGGCCCCCGTGATCTTCCACCTCGTTACTATCCTTTCACCAACATGCTGGAGTCCATCCTCAGGATAAGGCTGAAGGCGACGGGCTCGAAGAAGGATGTGGTCATCGAGAACAAGGGGATGGACGGGGACAGCACCTCAGGTATGGTCAAAAGGTTCACCATGAGCGTGGTCCCCGAGAAACCGGATTATGTTGTCCTAATGGGGGGCCTAAACGACCTGTTCACACGTCTTCCAAGTGACGATGTCTACAGGAACCTTGTACAGCTGACGCAGATGTCCAAGGAGATCGGGGCCGAGCCAATCATGTTGAGCACTACACCTGTCGCCGGAGCCCATGATTTTAACTCTGTGATCAAGGACCTTAACGATACGGTCAGGGGGTACTGCACGGAGAACGATATACGCTTTATCGATCTTTTCTCCGAGTTAGTGCATAATGGGACAATTGCGGAAGCGTACAGCAACGACGGTGTCCACCTCAGTGACGGGGGCTACAAGAAGATTATCTCCATCCTTGCCCCCCTCCTGTTGGAGCTTATCGAGGACTAACCTTCCATCTTCACCGAAACCAGATGCATTTATTACTGACTTCAGTATATCGGTGGTGAGGCTTGGGAAATGACCAAGAAAAGACGTAGCGGTGGACGAAGCAAGGGAGGGAAAGGACGCTCCGGCACGGTTCAGTGTAGCTACTGTGGCGCCCAAGTACCCCGAGATAAGGCAAAGCGACAGACAAAGTATACGAGTCTTGTCGATTCAAGGATACTCAAAGAGCTTAGGGATCAGGGTGCATCTATTAACCGCACCAAGGTCACAAAGTACTTGTGCATCAGTTGTGCGGTTCACCGCGGTGCTGTTAAGATCCGTGCCAAGGTTGACAGGAACATTGTCCCTAGGCGTCGGAGACCGAAGAGAAGGAATTAATTCCTCTCTACCTCTTTTTTAAAGTGTAAACTTCTCTGCAGAACTGTTACGTGAGCCAGTGCTGCTAGTATTATTATCCCGTAGTTGAGAGCTTGCGGGTACCAGTAGGATGCTGCCGTGCATAGGGCGAGGAACATCATCCTTTCGGCTCTCTCCGCGATGCCGATGCCCGCCATGTTGACGCCCTCCATCTCGGCCCTAGCCCTCGTGTAGCTCACCAGCATGGAGCCGAAGAGGGCGAGAAGCCCGGCCCAGAGGTCGCACAGGCCCGCAGCGATAATGCTGCTGTAGACTATGGCGTCGCTGTACCTGTCGGCGACGGAGTCGAAGAAGCCACCGAAGCGTGTGACCTTTCCCGTGGACCGTGCAAGGACGCCGTCTATGGCATCGATGAAGCCTGATGCTATGAACATACCGGCGGAGTAGAGGAGGTAGTTCTTGTCCCCCGGTGCCTTCGTGTACATGTAAGCAGTTACCCCTGCCAGTACCATGCCTAGAATGGTCAGGTGGTTGGGAGTTATCCCTAGTCCTCCCAGTGGCTTGACGATCACCGTTACCGTGGTCTCGAACTGTTTCTTGAGCTTGCTGGACACCAAGATGGCTAGAACTGCGCGTGTACCCGGTTTAAGGTTATCCTGCATCAAGTAACCTGTAATAACGAGAAAAAATATTCGTGTTCACTGCGGTACTGTACTGGGGTCCTGGAAAAGGGCTTTCGATGATCAGGCTTTCCTTTGTTGCTGAGCCTTGATGAAGATGGGTCCGATTTCCTCTCAATTTAAGGCGCATCGTGGGCGAGGCGGGGATCTATCCCTGGCCATTTTCGATGTGTTTATCCCGTTCCCCGTTTATCCTAGTGAGTGGTGAGCTTATGTCTAGCCCAGTCAATGTGAAGTGCAGTAATCCTGGTTGTGGGAAGCTGAACCCGGTTTACGGGGATGTTTTCCCCGGTAGGGAGTACACATGTGTTTTCTGTGGGCACCTGTTCAAGGCCCAGCCAAAATCCGATGTTGAGACAGTTGATAAGGGCAAGCGGGCCCGCGGGAAGAAGCCCCCCAGGCGGAAGGAAAGCCGTCCTCAGAACAGGAACATGAGGAAGCCCCTACTCTAGCCTCACCTGTTTTCTGAGGCTCATAAAGGAAACATACAAATTTGGTTAAACACTCCAAATATAGTTAATTTAGAGAAATTCAATCCGCGCGCACCAAAGATCCTGAAGCCTAGGTGGAAGAGACTAGGAGCGGAACTCCGCTACCTCGTCCACCGGGAGCCTCGGAGGCCCCTTCTTGCCCGCCATCTTGGCCGATGGATAACCTATCCCGACTGCCGCGATGAGGTCTAAGTCCTCCTTCCCGTACATCTTCTTGAACTCCCCGGCCGCTACCCGGACAGCCACCACCCAAAGAGTGCCTAGACCCATGTCTTGCGCTTTCAGCATCATAGTTTGTATGCATGCCCCGATGCTCTGAGGGCTTGTCCATGTCCTGTTCTTATCCTAGACGACGTAGATGGCCGAGCCCTTGTCCAAGCTCAGCGCACTCCACTCAAAGTTATTGATCTGCCTCTCTGTGAAATCCGCCTTCTTTTTCTCAATGTTCTCACGCATCACCTTGATGAACTCGTCCTTCGCATCCTCAGTGAGGACATCGAACTTCTATGGCTGGCTGTTAGTTCCGCTGGGGGACCAGATACCGTACTCCAAGATCTCCCTGAGCTGCTCCTCGGTTACCTCTTTCTCCCCGTCGTAGCTGCGGCAGCTGCGCCTCCCCAGAATAGCCTTTTCAAGTTCCAATGTAATCGGGCAAGAGGGAAAGGTGGTTAGATATAGGTCATTCGATAAATTCGGCTACCTCGTCAAGGGCTTTCTTCCTAGGGACTTTGCCATCTGTTGCAGCATAGCCCAGTGTTACCGCCCCTGATAGCTTCCAGTCCTTGCCGAAGTATTCCCTTGTCTCCTCGTAGGCATAGAACACGTCCCCGATCCAAAGGCTACCTAGTCCAAGGTCATGGGCCCTGAGGCAGATGTTCTGAATAGCGGCCGCTACGCTATGCTCCTCTGTCATCCATCCGTTCTCGTTAGTGTTCCAGACGATTACCACGATTGGGGCCTCCTCCATGATCTCAAGGGTCCACGGGGCCGATCCCGCCTCTTTCCTCCCATGCTTCTGAATGAACGAGTTCAGGTGTTCCCTGAACATGAGGTTGTAGTCATCCTTCGCTATCCCAGTTAGAACCGTGAACCTCCACTGGTGTCCGTTCTTGGCGCTGGGCGCCCAGTTTCCCGCATCAAGGACGTCCCTTATCATCTCCATGGGCACCGGATCTTTCCTGTACTCCCTGATACTCCTGC
>JAUWLH010000235.1 GCA_030613835.1 Candidatus Bathyarchaeota archaeon
AGAGCGAGCTGAAGAACTTCGAGGTCATTGAGCTGACCATTTTAGAGAAAGCTAACGAGTTCCTTCTCAGGTTCACCGTTATGCCTCTTGTGCTTGAGCCCGTTGGATTAACTCTTGGGGGGGTCACATACGGTGAGATCAAGACCAGTTTCATCCGAGCCCAGATTGCCAAAATCAGGGGCAAGACCAAGAAGATCGAAGAGGTCGAACCCGGCTCCTCTAAGAAAAAGCACATGGAGTCTGATGGAGCGACGACTTATCGTAGAAGAAGTGAGAGATAATTAGGGGTTTTTCTAAACCCGTTTTTCTTTACTCAAAGAGTTTTTTCATGAACACGGTGTACTCGTCCCGCTTGATAGTGGGCACGAATCCGTCGATCACCTTCTTTGCGGCAAAGGCATCATCGAATAGCAGGTCTACCACCGTAACCGCCAGCGCCTTAGCTGGCACGATGTACTGGCGGATGCTATCAGTTATCTTAAAGTCCCTACTGTGGCCTGGGCCCTCACATCCTCCCATCCCGATACTGGTGGTGGGCATGATGCAGCTATAATCACCCATATCGGTGCTGCCCGTGCTGTGGCCCCTGTGCTTGAGCTCATCAGCCCCGACATAATCGGTGCAGGCGCTTATGATCACCTTCTCAAGCTCGTCGTTGCGTGTGTACGGCATGTACCCTGGGTGGTCGAGGATCTCCACCTCGGCTCCTACGGCCATCGCACCGGCCCTCAGTGCCCTGTTTACCTTAATGTTGGCGTCCTTGATTGCGTCAATTGTCTTTCCCCTGACGTAGCTCTCCATGCGCACATCGGCTGGGACGTTGTTGACAATCTCGCCCCCCTTTGTAATTATGGGGTGGACCCTGATGGTGTCCTGGTCACGGAATGTCTCCCTGTTAGCGTGGATGCCCATGAGGCCGACCATAGCAGCATTCAGTGCATTGATTCCCTTGTGAGGGCTACCTCCCGCATGGGCCTCCCTGCCGATGTAGTGGACAAGCTTGCCCACGAAGCCGTTGTTGCTGCCACCTACACCAATGAGCTCCTGCTGGTCCATGGCGCTGTGGCTGCCGATGACGATGTCTATGTCCTCCATGGCTCCCCGCCTGATGAACTCCTGTTTGCCGCCGAAGAACTCTATTTTTCCCTCCTCCCTTAGGCGGTTCCTGTAATCGATCTCAATGTACTCCTCGGCTGGCACGGCCATCATAACTACTTCTCCTGAGAGGTGTTCCTTGACAATGTCAAGGCCGTATCCCGCTCCAAGCATGGCTGCCATCTGACTGTGGTGTCCGCAGGCGTGGACGTTACCTGACACCGTGTGTGCCTCAGGGTGAACCGGGATGTGAAGTGCATCAAGTTCACCGACAACCCCCACGGAAGGTCGTGAACCATCGCCCATCAGGTACGCCTTGCTTCCAGTGATGGCGATCTCCTTCTCGTAGCGCCATCCCATTTCCTCGTACTTTGTCTCGGTGAGCTCGGCCGTCTTGAACTCCTTGAAGCCCAGCTCGGGGTACTTCCATATCGCGTTGGCGTACTCAATGATCTCGTCGGCCCTGCGATCGATCTCCGCTAGAACCTTCTTCTTGAGCGTTGCTTTGTCCATAATCTATCGATATATGCACAGTATACGTGGATTTAAGACGAATGTCAAGAAGATGGGAGACGCTCCCTGACCATCTGATAGAGACTCTCACCCGAATAACCCCCAAGTAAGGCTCCTGAAGTAAATGAAAGAACATACATGAGGACGTAAACGCTAAGAGGGAACTGTTTTCCGAGAAAGAACTGGATGAAAACCACGTTACTAGTCGCTGATAACCCGCAGCCGAGAAGGATCGCGGTGGTTCCATATCCCATTACATACAACACCAGGTCGATGATCGCTCCCTGAAGCGCACTCAGGATGATCACTGGTAACCCGTGGTAGCTTAAGAGCATGGCCTCCGCCAGTCCCTTCACCGCCCCTGTCATGGTTGCTGCACCGGGTTTCCTGACATAGAGTGCCGTCATGACAATCATTATGAGGTGAAGACCTGCTAGTATCTGTCCCGTCCCGAAGGGTAGGAAGGGGATTGTCTTCAAATAGTTTCCAAGATGACCTATCGGTACACTTGCTACTGCTCCTAGAGCACTGAATACAACGATCAGGGATAACTGCCTTGAGTTAAATCTGGAGGTCATAGTCTAGAAGGAAACAGTGTAGGTGTATTTGACCTTTTTTACACATTTAGGTTAATCATTCAACCAGTTTTTTCATAAAATCTGTGTATTCCATTCGGGAGATCACCGGCTTGAACTGATCGATGACCTCCATAGCCTTTACCGCCCCATCATAAAGTAGGTCGATGACTGTGATCGCCATCGCTTTGGCAGGGAGCACGTACAAGTTCATCTTGTCCTCGATAGCAAACGAGCTGTGGTGATGGCTCCCACTGATCCCTCCCATCACTAGGTTCGTGGTGGGGTGGACACAGCTGAAGTCACCCATATCAGTGCTTCCGCAGCTGTGTCCCCCCAGCGGCACCTCGTCCGTGAGCACCAAGCAGTTCTCTCTTAACACCTTGTCGAGAGCGGGGTCTCTATGATAAGGCATGTATCCGGGCACATCAATGAGCTCGATATCGGCTCCAACAGCCATGGCACCCGCCCTAAGGGCGTTGTTCACCTTCTTGTTTGCATCTTTAATGGCTGGAACCGTGGCACCCCTGACGAAGCTCTCCATGTGGACATCAGCGGGCACGTTATTGACGATTGAGCCTGCCTTTGTCAGGATGGGGTGAAACCTGATGTGGTCCTCATCCCTGAACGTCTCTCGGTTGGCATGAGCCCCCATGATACCCAGCAGTGCGGCGTTCAGTGCGTTGACGGCCTCGTCAGGGTGGTCCCCAGCGTGAGCCGCGATGCCCTTGTACTTGGTCAGCTTGGCGATGAACCCATTCTCTGTGCCTCCAGTACCCAGCTTGGCCCCGTTGAGGCTTCCCGTGCTATGGCTGCCAATGGTCATGTCGATATCGTCCATGGCACCTATGTGGATGAACTCCTGCTTGCCTCCCATGAACGTGACCTTGCCGTCCTCGATTAGCTTGTTGCGGAAATCCATCTGAATGAGCTCCTCAGCAGGGACCCCCATCATCACGATGTTACCATCCAACTCATCCTTGACGACATCGAGA
>JAUWLH010000150.1 GCA_030613835.1 Candidatus Bathyarchaeota archaeon
AACTTGGATAAAAGCACCCAGCTAATGATCAGGAATACGACTGTGCCAAGATAAACAACGTAGATATATGCGTTTGTTAAACTCTCCCTGTCGTTTTTATGCTTAGTGAGAACGGTGAATATATCCAGACTTGTCTCGAGAATATCGGTTATTCGCCCCCCCGTGTTGTACGCCTCGATTAGAACCAAAGTCAGCCTTTTAGCTGAAGGAACCACCAGCTGATCTCCAAGCCATTTCAATGAGCCCTCGATATCGGAGGTTACGTTGATTCGGTTCATTGTGCGCCTCAGGGGCTTCGTTATTGGTCCATAGTCCATCGTTGATGCGCTCTCTAGGGCGTACATCAGTGGAACTCCCGAATGGACCTTTTTCGTTATATCTCTCAAGAATATGGGGAGGTTTTCCTCGACCGATCTAAGGTATCGGGTATTGGACCACTCCACAATTGCGGGTCCGCTCATCATTATGAGCAGAGACAGGGCTAGACCTGTGTTTATCCTCCTGTCTATAGGTATCCAGTATGGAGGCTCGGGTATGAAGCCTGTGGAAAGAAAAATAGCTAAGATCAGGATTATTCCGGTGGTAAGAGATGTATATTGAAGTAACCTTGCGCTCCTTTCATCGATATATTCCATTAATCTATACTCACCTGCATATCCACCAAGATCATAATAATTGCAGATAACAGCGGTATTCCAACGAAGACCACTAGATTAAGGTTGTTAATACCGCCAACGCCAGTATCAATACTTGTGAAACTAAATGTTGTCAATAAGATGATCATAAGTAGGGGTGCGATTACAATGAGCGTCACGTAGATCTCGCTCAGGAATCCGATATTGTTCAAGAGCACCTGGTTTTCCTCCTTTTTTCGTTGCATGAGGGCATCCGATTCATACTCGAAGAAACTACTGAAATCACTTGTAGTCTGGGTAGTGGTTACAACGCCGTTAAGTAATTTTGTAAATAGCTCAGAAGGGCTCCTTTCACTTATATCTTGAAGGCTCTGCTGAGGGTTGAACCCGTAGACCTTTATGTTGACCAGGAACTTATTGAGTAGCGCAGAAATATACATGCTGGTCTCGGATTCAGAGACTCTCTCAATGATACGCTCGATGGAAAGACCCCCTTTAGAGAGCATCAGCATAAAGGTTACCGAGTTGAGAAGATTCATATTTATATCAGACACCGCCAAATCCCTGTTGTACACTGGATACCAAGCGTAGAGGAACGCAATAACCGCTGTTGAGACCACAGATAGGACGAGAGATACGTAAAAAATTCTGACCCACTCAACTCTAAATAGGTAGTGCAAGAAAGCGAAAACGAAGTAAGAGACGATGAAGCCTCTGAACAGGAGTAACTTTCCTGCGGTAATATACTCCTCAAATGAACCGCTCAGGCCACTCTTCTTATATATTTCTTCCAACTCGGACAAGAATCCTTGCATCATGATGTCACTTCAAACCTCGCCTGTGTTAGTACTTCCTCTGGATTCCCATAGTATTTGTGAACCATCTCAGAGACCTGCTCATAAGTATTGATATTCTCCTTTTTCATCCACTTTAGGATCAAGGTACGTTTTTGCATCTCCTCCTTAAGGGTCCACTCGGGCACGTGTCGTAAATTGGATATTTGTTTGAATACGTTTTCTCCACTGCCCGAGGACTCGAGGAAACGGTACGAGTCGTCTACTGAGTCCCATTTAAACCTGTGCTCAGTTTGAACCTGGTCGCTGGTGTTGAGACCAATCACCTCGGTCACAGTGTCGGCACGCCTCATGACCTTGTCACCTATCTTTACTCTTCGGATCTGTAGAAGCACGTTCATGAGGGGCACCATCATTGCAGGTATGTTCATGGGCCTGCTTAGAAGCCTCTTGATGGCGTAATCCACGCTGTCGCTGTGTATTGTGCATAGTCCTCCGTGACCAGTTGCGATAGCTTGGAACAACGTGTATGCCTCCTCTCCTCTCACTTCGCCAACAATGATATAATCGGGTCTCTGCCTGAGGGAGGATTTCAGTAGGTCAAATAAGGTGATCTCAGTTACACCTAGCTGATGACTGGGGCGAGGCACCATAGGTATCCAGTTTTCGTGGAGCCGGAGCTCCCTTACCTCCTCGATGGTCACCACTTTCATCTCGGGTCTGATGAACATGCTTAGGGAGTTTAGTAGAGTGGTTTTCCCAGATGCCGTGGCCCCGCATATCATGATACTGCGGCCGTTCTCCACTAGGAGCCAGAGGTAGGCAGCGATTTCTGCAGAGACGGTTCCATTCTTTATTAGGTCGACAATGGTGTATGGGTTTTCCCTGAATTTTCTGATTGTGAATGTGTCACCTCTTTTACTAACCTCTTTAAGTGTTAGTAGTATCCTGAAACCCTCGGGTAGCGTGCCCTCCATTATGGGATTGCTTATGCTAATCTGTCGACCCGAACGGTAAGCCAGCCTGATGATGGTCTTGTCTAGCTCGTCCTCACTGTCGTAGATAATATTGGTGGGGATAGACTCATACTGACGATGCCACACATAGATTGGAGTCATTACCCCATTGCATGAGATGTCCTCGATATTATCGTCCCTGAGTAGGAGATCTATCTTGCCATAGCCCAGGAAGTCCCTTTTCAAGTAATAAATGAACTTTTCCTCAGATTCACTGGGAATCTCACGCTCGAACTTCTTGAAGAGGAGTTGAACCTTTGTCCTGAGGTACACCTCCATCTGCTCTGGGTCCTTGAGTACATCTAGCGAGACATCCATCTGATCTATTAGAAGGGATTTAATTCTGTCTAGAAGCTCTGACTCATCTTTGTTTAAAGTGGGCTCAACAGTATGGTATTTAAGGGTACCTCTATCCTCGTTTATCTCGATGCCCACGAACCCGAAGGGTTTGTTTACAGGGTAAAAGTCCCTGAACGCCGTTCCGCCTGTCTCACTTGAGCCTGATGTTTCATTATTATACATTTAACGCCCCCTCCATAAATTAAAGTCAAGATGATGTAACACTATGCCTCCCAGTTCGCAATCTTCTTTACCCCGTTGTTACTTACAAGGTTAAAACTATAAGTCTCACCATATACAATGGATACAGGAGATGTGAATGCCACCTTCAAGTATTTTCCAGATAAGATCACTTCGTTTCTCCCGAAAAAATATATCTGAACACGTACACCGTTGATGTAAATATCGCTTATCTCAATATCCAGCGTCCCGTAATTATATACCGTGATATTAAGGAGATTATCGTTACCGTTCCACCAGACTGTTGTTAACTTGTAACGTTCTTGCACTTGGTCGGTAGAGAGCTTGTTTTCCTTGAGCGCTTTGTCCTGTTGCCCTTGAAATAGCCCTGAGCTATACGTGAATAGGAGGCTTCCAGCGATGCTCACGATGAGAATAATGATGATTGTAGAGATTATCTCGCTTACACCGCGTCTTTTCACAATCATCTTAAATGATATAAGAAAAGAGGGATTAATCAGCTTTTACGCTGAATACTAGCTGAGTATTGTCAACACCTACTAGTTTAACCTGATAAGTGGTTCCAGCGGTCAACGCAGCTGCATCTATCACCACAACTGCGACAGCCCCCTCCACTATCGGCGTCGCTGTCGTCATTGCTACAGTATCAACCGTGACATCAGCATCCGCTATTAGCGCGCCCTCAACGTAGACCGCGTCCAGCGTTACCGAACTTGAACCAAGGTTCCTAACGTAGACAGTGATTAGGTTAGTTGAGCCGCTTGCATCTGCTTCATCCACGCTCAGAGTTCCCATCTCGCCTTCTCCTCCTAGTCTGCCGAACCACCCCATTGTGTATCCGTAGATCATTACTCCTCCTGCTATAGTTACTACGATTAAGAGTAGAACTGAGATATAGGTTGAAACTCCTCTCCGTTTCATCATATTTCACCATATAAAATATTGAATATAAAAGTAATATGAAACAATGGTGCATCAAAAACTTCGCAAATCATGAAATCATTGAACGCACGTGCCTCGATGTAAACGTGAGTTTATAGTATTTTGTATTTTCTCAAAATGTTACATGTTTTGGCTGTGAGGTATACTCGGTCCTTTTTTTGTCCCTTTTCTACATCGGCGATTCCATCTCGTCTCAGTTTCAGTCTTCTTAACTGCTTCATCGAACTCGGATAACTACCAGTTTTATGGATCTCAAGCAAATCTTCGTAAAAACTAAGCACAAAATTCTCAAAACTTTGCTCTTCCAGAGTACTAACCAACCATTTCTAACCCCTATTATCCAAACTATCACTACCAGACTCCGAGTTTAAAACACTCAACCTCTTCGCTATTGTATTGAGAGAGCCACAAGCTGGACAATTAAACGAAATATCAGACTCGCTAATTACTGGTATAAACTCTTTTCCACACTCTAAACAAACCCAACCTGGTATACCCATTACTCATCACCTAGAAATATACTAACACCAGTTATCATTTAATACATATTTAAAACTGTGTATATATTAAAATCTATTAATTCCATCTTTTATTATTGTTGTTGTTATTATTATTTAATAAAGGAAAATAG
>JAUWLH010000231.1 GCA_030613835.1 Candidatus Bathyarchaeota archaeon
GCGATGAGTTCCCGGTTGTGGTTGAAGAGCGCGCAGCTGTGGTCCATCCGTTCCTTGATGTTAGGGCTGTACGCTGATTTCTTGAGGGAGATGCCCATCTCCTCGGCCGCATAGATGAGGGCACCCTTGATGACCTCCACAGTTGTATAATCGATCATTTTCTGATCCTCCTCAGGGTCATGATGCCCTTACCATCCTGCCGCAGGGTCCATCCCGGGTAGACAACCGTCGTGGAGTCGTACTGTTCAACGATGGCGGGTCCCTCAACCTCGTCTCCTAGGCATTTCCTGTCGTAGATCCCCGTATCATACCAGTCTCCCAGTGACTCGAAATAGACTTTTCTCGTCTCCCTCGGCTCAGACTTTCCGTTTATACCCCTATCAACGAGGACAGGGGTCTGAAGGAGACCTATCGCCCTGAGCTTCGCGTTCACGATCTCCACAGGCTCGCCTTCATCCATGTAGCCATAGACCTTCATGTGCTTTCGGTGGAACCCGCTCAAGGCATTCTTCACGCTCTCCACCGTGCACCTCCCCCCTGGTTCCCCGTGTAGCTCGAATCCCTGGCCCCTGTACCTCATGTCAAGTGTCCTCAGGAACCTGTGTTTCGACTCGTGGACACCCTCAAGCTCAAGGGTCGCCCGGCCCTGCTCCTCCATTCCATGGAACAGCTCATCGACTGACTCGGGGTCAACATCGCCGGTCCCTGATAGAACCGGGTTGCTGTAGTCATGGAAGAGGTCCGCTGTCAGTAACCCCAGGGCGCTGAACATACCCGGGTTCCTCGGAAGCATGACCCTGTTGATCTCCAGCTCCTCTGCAAGGGTGCAGACGTGCATCGGGCCCGCTCCTCCAAAAGCGACCAGCGAGAAATCCCTGGGGTCGTAACCCCTTTCCACGGACACGATTCTAAGAATCTTACCCATCATGCTATTGGCGATCCTTATGACGCTCACAGCCGCCTCGTACTCGTCTATGCCAAGCCTTGAGCCAAGCTCCCTGTAGACCTTCTCAGCGTTCCCTGGATGGATCTTCATTTCCCCGCCCAGCAACTCGCCTGGGTTAAGCCTCCCCAAAACGAGATTCGCGTCAGTGATAGTAGCATCAGTGCCTCCTCTACTGTAGCATGCAGGCCCGGGAAGTGCCCCAGCGCTGATAGGACCCACCTGAAGCGAGCCGTTATGCTCCCTGGCGATGGTTCCGCCTCCCGCGCTGCACTCTGCAAGGTCGATGAACGGGAACCTGACAGGGTAGCCGCTTCCCTTAACCAGCCTGCCCATGTGGATCGTGCCAGCCACCTCGTACTCAGGCACGACCTCAGGTATCCTGCCCCTAACCGTACCTACCTTGGCCGTTGTACCGCCCATGTCGAAGCTGATGATATCCCTGACCCCCGTCATCTCCCCAAGCCATGCAGCTGCAATGACGCCCGCCGCTGGCCCCGATTCAACAATGGTAGCTGGCTTCATGCTCACCACGTTACTGCGGGCAAGCCCGCCGTTGCTCTGCATCACGTAGAGCTGGGTGTCTAAACCGAGATCGTCTAGATCCTCCTCCAACCGGGTGATGTAAGTGTGGATAACCGGCATCAACACGGCGTTGACTACTGCGGTGCTGAACCTCTCATATTCCCTGTACTCGTTGCTGATCTCGTGGCTCGCAGTAACTTGAAGCCCTGGGATAGCATCGAGTAGAGCCTTCTTTACCTGAACTTCGTGAGCCGTGTTGGCGTAGCTGTTGATGAAGCCCACTGCAAGGGACTCTATTCCGTCCTCCTTGATCCTGTGGATGATAGATTCCAGCTCCTCTGGGTTGATACCTCTCTCAACTTCTCCCTTAGGTGAAATCCTCTCATTGATGACGTACCTGTGCCTCCTCTTAACCAACATCGGGGGTCTCTCGAAGAACAGGTTGTAGACCTCAGCCCTCCTCTGGCGGCCGATCTCGATGACATCCTTGAAACCCGACGTAGTCACAAGGCCGGTCCTCGGGAGCTTAAGATCGACTTGTCCAAACAGTGCGTTTGTGGCTATGGTGGTAGCATGTCCGATCATCTTGATTAATTCAGGCGGGTGCTCCCCGAGGAACACCTTGACTGCGTTCAGTACCCCCTGCTCAGGGTTCTTTGGAACAGACGGCGTCTTGATGTTGATAATCTCACCAGTAACCTCGTCGAGAGCAACCAAATCAGTGAACGTGCCACCGACGTCAACGCTAACACGGTACATAGTATTCACTATGCGCCTTTGATGGATAAAATAAACGAAAAAATTATGATCTGAGCTTTACGCCGCCCAGCTTGATGGCTTCAAGCACGACGTGGCTCTCGGTCTTGGCGATGCCCTTGATCTCGTTGATCTTGTCTAGCAGGACGAGGGCAGATTCTCTTGACTCACACATCGCTAATGCAAGGAGCTCACAGTCCCCTGAGATACGCATGACTACGTTGATCTCAGGGTGTCCCGCGATATCGTCCCCTATCTTGCTCAGGTTACCGCCCTGAGAGGCGCTGATCATGAGGCAGAGAGGGTAGAACCCCATCTTATCAGGGTTAGTTATGCTCGTATAGCCTCTGATGATGCCTGACTCCTCCATGGCTTTGACTCTACTGGATACGCTGACGTGGCTGATGTCCAGCTGCTTCGCTAACTCTCGGTAGCTCTGCCTACTGTCCCTTACCAGCAACCTCAGTATCTCTGAGTCAAGATTTCTTTTCTGGGTCATTATAGGTTCACTACTGTATACTCGCTGAATAATAGGTCTACCACGCCGTTGTAGTCGATGAGCTCGATGCCGTCAACCATCCTATCGGAAAGTCCACGTTTCTCCATATCTACCTTGAGGGCGTATACTTGTCTTTTCCCAAACTCGGGCGCGTCCTTCCTTCCGTTGTTACAGAAGAGAACCGCGTCCTGCATTAGAAGCAAGTCCGCCTTGGAGTTCATCGCCTTCTCTAGGATATTTTCGTCGTGTGTATTTAGCACTATTAGCTTCATATTATCACCTAGAACACGAGGCTGGCCTCGGCCCCCTCGATTAATTCCTTGATCTTCTCGGCGTCGGCGACTTCTGCTTCTTCCACAAGGTCGTCCTCGTTGAACCCGTTCTCCTCCAGTGCCGCCCCGTCCACGTACATCTCGATGTCGATGTCAGGTAGGTCAGCCAGAAACTTTTTCGTCAGTGTGTTGTCAACCTTGTTCAGTGCACCGAACACCCCATCCC
>JAUWLH010000273.1 GCA_030613835.1 Candidatus Bathyarchaeota archaeon
GCGTCAATGATGTTAAGCGTAGGGACACGCGTCTGGGCCATCAGTGTGCCCATCCCGCCATCACCGACGGTTCGATGCGCCCTGTATCCTAGGCCCGCGGTGAGCTTGTCGCTTGGAACTCCCATATAGTGCTTGATGGCCCCTGTTACACCGTAGATCATGTGGGTCTTGAGCACGGGAACGTTGATGACCTTTAGCTTGTCAACATTGTAGTCGTCTATCTCGGGTATGTATATGCCATACTTGAAGCTGACTTGCGTCCCGTAAGGTGTCGTAAACTTGGGGTACGAGACAATGGTACCTGTTGTTGAGATGACCGTGGTGTTGACCACGTAGCCGTCCTCGTTATCGGCCTCTGCGAACTCCTGGACCAGGTTGGTGGTGAACTTGTCCCAGAGAGAGGTAGAGACCTTATTCTTGGTGGCGTACATGTCAACAACATCCTGGATTGATTGTTCCTTTTGGAGCGCGTTGTTCATTGGCCAGTCAAGGCTTCCACCCTTTCCTGCGTCTCCGTACTGGGCTTGACCGTTGTCTGCGATTATGATTTCACCCTTCCAGCCGTCTGGGTGGTCGAGAATGACCCGGATGATGCCGGATACAAGATCGGTGTTCGTCCCACCCCGCTCTCCCCACTGGCTGTTGACCTTGATGAGAACCACGTCATTGGTACCAATGAATCCCTCTGATCCCTGTGCGATCATCTCCTTGTTTGACCAGTAAAACGGCTGACCGTTATCTGCCATCAGGTCGATGAGCCTATCAACGCCGTTATCAGCCCCGTTGGTGCCCGTAACCGCGTATATCACTGAGGCGTCCTCGACTGACGCCTTCATAGGTTCGATTGAGAGTTTCACTGGTATCAAATCCTTTTCAGACTCATCACCGCCTCCGAGGTAAATATACCCAATGGATACCAACAGAAGGAGAACAAACAAAGGCGTCCAGTCGTCCCTGAGGCGGTGACCTAGGTCTATTACCGCCAGAGTTGGAGCGAAGTACGTGACGAGCCATAGGTTCGCGTTCAATGCAGCCGCCTGTTGGCAGGGGTAGACGGCTCGGCTGGGCTTTGTGCCAGTCCTGACTACCAGCCAGACGATGCATGTGAGACCGAACATGAAGAAGTTATCCCTATAACGGTGCAGAGCACGTCTTGGAAGCCCCATGGTAGGGACTCGGAGAAAGCGGTTTATCTGGTTTTCTAGGCTTGAATGCTCTTTATGCCCTCTGTTACCATAATGTAGAGAGCTCCAAGGTTACATGCAAGGCCCACGCTGCCAGCGATCATCGCCAGGTCGCTCGCGGTCTCGACGTTCATCAGCCTTAGAACAACTTTTGCCAGTTTGTGAGACTGTATTACACCCCCAACAGTCCCAATACCCATGGGAGTCTCAAGGACCCCCACGAGATCGCCGTTCTCGTCCTTACTCCACTTAGTGAGGGGCCTATATGTTCCAGTAATGGATGCGTAGCTGTGTGCACCCGCTTCTACGGCTCGGGTGTCGTTGCTCGTTGCCAGAAGCACCCCTATGACGCCGTTCATGACGCCCTTGTTGCTCGTTGACGCGCGGTATGGGTCAGCCCATGCAAAGGCATCAGCTGCTATGATGTCGTCAATCACAATAGAGCCCATCGTTTCTACGGGAACACGGACTGTTACAGTCACTATTCTCCGTGTTGCTAGGTTCGATAGTATCCTCAGTAGGGGCCTCCCACCGGTAATCCCCGCGATGGTGGGGGCTAATAACTCACACATGGAGTCAATCAAGTTGGCGCCCATGGAGTCCCTTACGTCTGCGAATATCTCAACTATGAGCATCTTACCGACCTCTGTGTCCAGTCTCTTGACTTGGAGGTCCACCGCTTTCCTCGTCCTTGAAATTGTGTTGGCGTCAAAGAGAAGCGCCTCCTTCTCGGCGAGGACGGCCTCTTCCGCTGCATCCAAGTCAGGGACGTCAAGCACCTGTATCTGTCCAATCATGATGTTTCCTGATGTGGATGCTGTAAACCCCTCGAGAACAAGCCCGGCACCGATACTGGCTTGCATGATTACGCTTTTTTCCTCAGTGGCGATGGGTATAATCGCAGGGTTTCCGTTTATAACAAAATTCTCCGCCACTCCAATCGGGATCTTGGTTATCCCGATGACGTTCTCACGCATCTGGTCCGCAACGTCCATGTCTATCCCACCTGTGAGTATGAATAGATCAAGCTCCTCATTGGACAGCAGTTTTAGCAGTTCCTCGCGTTCTTGACTCATAGTGGCTTCTCATGAAGTACCCATGGGGTTTGGGATAAATGTTTCAAAAAAGAAGTTTTTAATTCGGAGGCGTCATAAAAAATAGGTATGACCCGCAAGGCTCTCCCGTTAATCTGCTTTCTATTGTTTTCATCGCGCGCGCTGAGCCATATTTCATAGAAGGGGATATCGTTATCGGGGAAGGCGTGAAACTTGACACTGGTTTCTTCGTCTGGGACCCGAATGCAGAAGTTGAGAATTCAAGAGACTCCTGAATCGGTCGATACGTCACCAATTGAGAATGAGACAAGGGTCAGCGAGTATTCAGAATCACGTATGTCTTCGGCAAAGGAGATAGTTGAGAAACTTCCTGAGAGCGTTCAAAACAACATCCCGGGATCCCCGTGAGAGTCGGTTATTGTTGCTTTTATGGTTGTTTTCATCCTCTTAACGAGGAAAAACTAGCCCCAAAGCGCATCAAATATA
>JAUWLH010000212.1 GCA_030613835.1 Candidatus Bathyarchaeota archaeon
GAGGGCTAGACAGGAGGCCCTTCTCCTGAAGATTGGTCTACCCACCAAGGTGCCCGACCTGGAGATCGCCGAGGTGGTGGAGGTCATGCACATGGACAAAAAGGTAGAGGACGGTAGGATACGGTTCGTTCTTCCGACTGGGATAGGAAAGGAGCCAGTGTTAAGGTACCTCTCTGAGGAAGTTATCGCATCGGTGCTGAGGGAGCTACAGTGAAGCCGTTGATATGCGTCTCGCTCCAATCAAGGACCACGCAACAGACAGGCGAGGACGTAAAACGGGTGGGCACAGAGGCGGACCTCATAGAAATAAGGATGGACTACAGGGATGAGGCGCTGGATTTCGCTGAGATCGCTGAGGTCAGTAGGGTCCCATTAATTGGTACCAATAGACGCGCGGATCAGGGCGGCAAAGCGAAGGAACCGGAACAAGAACGTGTCCTGCTACTCAGGGAAGCCGTGAAAGCAGGTTTCACATACGTTGACCTAGAGTCTACCACAGAGAACCTCGAAAAGGTGGTTGCCGACCTGAAAAAGGACAGCGCAACAGTCATAGCATCGTACCACGATTTCAAGACCCCGATGGACACAGTCCGGCTTGAGGATAAATACACTGAGCTAAAAACGACGGGATGCGACGTGGTCAAGATCATCGGTTGGACTGACTCTGTTCTGGACAACCTACCGTACATAAAGTTCAACAACGAGCACCCTGGAAACGTCTCCTTCGGCATGGGGGAGAAAGGGCTCACATCTCGGATCCTAGCACCCCTATCAGGTGCCCTGTACACTTACGCATCCCTCGACGAGGGAAAGGAGCTGGGGTTGGGGCAAGTTCCCTTAAGCCATCTGAGGGAGATTTACAGGAGGATAGACCAGTGAAGTTTTATCTGCTAGGCTACCCCGTGGGTCACTCGGTTAGCCCGCCGATGCATAACGCGGCGTTCAAGGAACTGAGTATGTCCCACAAGTACAGCTCCCTGGGCGTCAAGCCCTCAGAGCTAGCCAACACAATAAAGACCAAGATCAAGGTTGACGAGTTCGGCGGTGGGAGTGTCACTATCCCCCACAAGATTGAGATGTTAAGGCTCGTGGATGAGCTAGACGAATCAGCCGAGAGGGCCGGTGCGGTGAACACACTCCAGTGGAAGGACGGAGTGCTCACAGGGTACAACACCGACGCCACGGGAGGGGTAAAAGCCCTGATTGAGTCCTACGGAGATATCAGCCAGGCGAATACGATCATGCTAGGAGCAGGAGGAGCGGCGAACGCTCTAGCCGCGCAGCTCGCGCCGAGGGTGAAGGAGCTTACTATCCTAAACAGGACGGTGGAGAAGGCGAGGGCGCTGGCTGAGCGTATTGGTACCAATTACGGGTCCATCATCCATGACCAGGCGCTCATCGAGTCAGCCGACATCATAGTCAACGCAACGCCCATTGGGATGCACCCTAACGTCGGTGTATCACCCATCGACAAGAGGCACTTCCATGAGGGGCAGATGGTTTTCGATATCGTCTACAACCCACTGAAGACCAAGATAATGCTGGATGTGGAGGAAGCCGGTGGCAGGTCACTGGGTGGCCTATGGATGTTGGTCTACCAAGGGGTCGAGGCATTCGAGATATGGACGGGGGTAAGGCCATCGGCTAAGACCATGTACGATGCCGCGAAAAAGGCATTATTGGAGAAGAATTAAATGAACATCGCCATCTACGGGTTCATGGGGGTCGGAAAGACCAAAGCGGGGGAACTCCTCGCCGCAGCCCTGGGTTACAAGTTCATAGACATGGACGACGAGATCGAGAAAAGGACTGGGAAAACCATCCCCAAGATATTCAGAGATGACGGGGAGCTGCGGTTCAGGGAGCTTGAACGGGACCTTGTAATGGAACTTTCAGGGAAGGAGGGCTATGTCATCGGCTGCGGAGGTGGAGCACTGACCGACCTTGTGAACGCCGAGGCGTTGAGGAAGTCAAGCATCCTCGTGTACTTGACCGCCAGCGTCGATGAGATACTTGAAAGGACAGGACAGGAGTCCCACAGACCATTACTCAAGGTTGATGATCCCCGGAAGACGGTCGAGGATCTGATCAAGAAGCGAAGACCCGTGTACGAGCGGTACGCCGAGATTGAAGTAGACACCACGGGTAAGACCCCTGAGGCTGTTGTCGAGGAGATCAGGAGGCAGTTACTGTGATCGCGACGGTTAGGAAAAGCAACATCTACGGCTCGGTCGAGGCTCCGCCAAGCAAGAGTATGACCCACCGCCACCTCATCACCGCGGCCCTCGCCGAGGGGGTAAGTATTTTGGAGACCCCCCTAATCTGCGATGATACCATAGCCACCGCATCTGGGTTGAAGGTGCTGGGGATCAAGATCAAGGAAGAGGGGGATCAATGGCTGGTGGAGGGGGGACACCTAACAGCACCCTCGGGACCAATCAACTGCAACCAGTCAGGGACAACCCTCAGGTTACTTCTGGGCACTTGCAGCCTGCTGGAGGAGGAGTGCACAATCACGGGGGCCCCCCAGTTGAGGGGGAGACCAAACACCCCGCTCCTAGAAGCATTGAAGCAGCTGGGCGTCCAGGCCTGGAGTGAGGGTGGATACCCCCCAATCAAAATAAAGGGAGGGATGAAGGGGGGTGTCGCAGAGATCAGGGGCGATGTGAGTAGCCAATTTATCTCGTCAATAATACTGGCCGCGCCATACGCGGAGGAGCCGGTCACGATCAAGGTCACTACGAGGCTTGAGTCCAAGCCATACGTCCAGATGACTCTGGATGCGATGAGGAGATGTGGGGTCAAAGCGATTTCGAAACAAGGTTATATCGAAATAAAAGTCCCTCTGGGAAAGTACAAGCCAACTAGGACCAGAATCGAGGGAGACTGGTCATCGGCCGCCTTTATGTTAGCGGCGGGGACGCTCTCTGGCAAGGTTCATGTGGACAACCTGAACATGAACAGCAGTCAGGCGGACAAGGAGATAATGCACACCCTCGACATGATGGGGGCTCACGTAACGGTCAAGGGGAGTAGGGTCACAGCTGAGAAGTCATACCTGAGGGGCATAGAGATGGATCTCAGCGACTGCCCGGATATATTCCCAATAGTTTCAAGCATGTGCGCGACCGCCCTTGGGAGGAGCGAGCTCACGGGGCTTGGGAGGCTCAAGTTAAAGGAGTCTGACAGGCTTAATGCAATGGCGGAGGGGCTTAGAAGGATGGGGGTGCGGATTCAGGTAGATGATATTACTTGCACCATCGAGGGCGGACCGATCAAAGGAGCAGTCATCGACCCCCACGGCGATCATAGGATTGCCATGAGTTTCGCCGTCCTCGGTACTTTAGGCGAGCGGGAGACCATGATCAATGACAAGGACTGCATAAACAAATCGAACCCAGGGATCTGGGATGACTTGGC
>JAUWLH010000144.1 GCA_030613835.1 Candidatus Bathyarchaeota archaeon
GAGTCTATAGACCAGCTTGTTCTGCCTCGTGAAAATGATTGCTTTCTCATCTGGGTTTGCCTTGAGCAGGCTCTTGAGGTACGCTACCTTGCTGTCGCTGTTGTAGGCGATGTCCATGGCCTGGGTCCGGGCGGCTATCGCTCTCCTCGCCTCGGGGTCCCTTCCTGTCCTCTTTACCAGGCTCATGTAGTCCCGTGGACTCCTAATCTTGATGCCCCGGGTCCTCAGGAACTTTCTGTATATCTCGTACTGCTTATCGTACTCGGCTTTCTCGTAGCCCGTCAATGGGAGCTTTACGGTCTTAACCGTGTACTCCGCCAGATGCACGCCCGCCAGATCGTCCACGCCCAGCTGGTAGTTCTTCTCCCCCACCAACTCATCGAGGATATCAAGGTATGCCTCCTCCTTGGGAAGGGTTGCGGTCAACCCGAGCCTGTATGGCGCAAGGTATCTCTGGGCGATCCTGCGGTAGGTGGGGGCAGTCAGGTGGTGGACCTCGTCGAATACGATGAACTGGAAAAGGTTACCCAGCTTCCTAGCCCTCAGTGATGCGCTGTCGTAGGTCGAGACGGTTATGGGTAGTATCTCCACGTTCCCGCCACCTAGGGCTCCTATCTTGGTGTTGAAGGCTTGCTGGAGGACACTCCTCCACTGTTCCACCAGCACGATGGTCGGTACGAGGATTATGGTGGATGTGTTAAGTTTTTCGATGGCCTTCACGGCCAGTATCGTCTTGCCCGCGCCCGTCGGGAGCACCACGACGCCCCTTGAACCCCCTCGGGTCCAAGAATTCAAGGCGGTCTCTTGGTAATCCCTCAGTTTAAACGATGTTGATAGCTTACCCGTGTCTAGAAACTGGGCGGCCTCGTCCCTGAATGGCTCCCCGCTTTTCTCCAGATGCCCCACGAGTCTGCGGTACATGTAAGCGGGGAAGGCACGCGTTGGTTCCAGGTTGTCGAGGTAGACTGGCTTCCCATCGACATTAACCTGCCCCCTGCCGTACGTTAAGACCCGCATTTAATCCTCCTAGGCGACGTGCCCGATTCCCTTTATCTCTATCCGGGCTGGTTTACCTATCTTTCCATCAACGTCCACGGTGCAGCCAGTGAAGGTCTTGGCCATCGCGATGGCGCTGAGTGTGTGCAGGGTCAGCTCGCTTACCCTGAACATTGAGACCCCGTCAGCTAGGCTGCATGGGAGTACAAGATGGTCTCCCGTGTTCCGGTCAACGTTTGCACCAATCTGGATCTGGTAGATCAATGATTTTGCGGCCTCTGAACCGACCTTCTCGGCTGGTTTTCCCCTATCCCCGAGGCTGTCAGACCCCATGAAGACACCCGCGCCCTCGGCCCAGAGTACTATCACGCTTCCTGGACTCGATGACTGGACGGTTTCAACCGCTATATCGGATGATAGGTTCTGCCTTGAGAGGATTTTCTCAGCGGTCCTCGCTTGCCTCTCGGCTACATGGCTTGGGAGGTTCCCGCATATCGAGAGACCCTTTATCTCGTCCACGCACGGAGAATCAGGCAGGAATGGCCTCAATGCAATAACGGGTCGTGAATTAACGGTAACCTCTCCACCTCCCCTGGGATAGAAGCCGTGTCGTCCAAGGCGTAAATCGAGGTCAGCGCCCATCTCCTCCAATGCCGGATAAACCACCTCCTGGAGGAAGGGAATAGGAGGGGACCATTTCACTGCGGTTCCCCCTCTAATGGAAAGGGTTGACGATTCGTTGTTGATTATTACCAGGGGTGTGAGGCATTGCAGCATCAGTGAGACGCTGCAAGCGGTCCCGATATCAAAGGAGTGGTTGCCTCCCCTTAGGGCATCGGGCCGTAACTCGATTTCCGTGGACCCTAATCTGGCCCCCCGGAGGTCGGCGGAGCACAGCATCGCCGCGGCCTTCAATGTCGCCAGGTGTTGTGGGCGAAGACCGGGGTTTCTCCTCTTCCCCCTGATGTTGAAGACACGAACGGGGGTTTTCGTAATACATGCGTAGGTGGTAGCCATGCGGAGGAGCTGCCCCCCTCCCTCCATCTGGGAGCCATCTACGTTTTTCATGTTACCCTACTCGGTGTGGCCGTCACAGAACCTTGTCAATACGCTCTCGGCGACTCCAACTGACGCATCCAGCTTCTCCAGAGTTATGTTTGGTGCCCCGCAGAGTAGCATCAATACGTTCTTTGTGTTGCCCGTAACCTTGCTGTGATCCGCGTCCCTAAAAGGATAGATAGCAACGAGCCCCTCGTCGTCCTGGATGACGGCTTCTCCTCCCTTAAGAACCACGGGTCTCTTCATGGCTATACCCAGAAACTCCTCGCCCGAATCGGCCTCCCTCATGAGAAGATTGCCCACCAGCAGGTCCGCGTCGAAACTGGCTATCGGGATCGCTGTTTGAATTGAGACCAGGTTGTATGCGTCAACCCACGTGTTGATCTTCGGGATCGGTCTCCCGTTCAGGACGCGTCTAATCAATGCTTCCGCCGCCGGCCTGTTTTTCGTTGGGTCGGTGCCGAGCCTCCAGAAGAAGTCCCTGTAGGCACGGAAATCAGGGTCGTCTCTGAGCTTTTCTATCTCCCAGCGGCTCCTGGTCTCGGAATATATCTCTTCCTTGTATTCCTCTAGTTCATCTGATTCCCGGTTGATGGATACATCCTTGAAGTTGATTATCTGGGCTGCGAGCCCAGGAAATTTGTCTATAAGCGATGATGAAAGTGGGAGGTACTCAGGCATGGTTGTCGTTCTCCTGGATCAAAGAGTCCGTTTTGGCCAGATCCCTGATCCGATTCTCGCCGTCGATCTCCTGGACGACCCTATAGACCGGTGATGGGACCAGTTCACTCCAGTCCCTTCCCTCTAGAATCCTCTTACGGATATCGCTGGCCTCAAACTTTCCTCTCTGGAAAAGGGCGATACTGCGCACCTCGTAACCAGCCTCTATCAGCAGTCTCCTTGTGAGACTCTGATTGCTGTACACTAAATCAAACCTAGGGGTCTGGGATTCCACAGCGCTGACCCACACCCTGTGAGCGGGGGCATCAGAGATTGGTATGATCATGTACCTGCTGGAGAGAATCTTTGCTTCCTCCAACGCATCCCTGATCATCTCGATGCGCTCCCCGGCGGTGAAGGGGTTATCTCTCTGATGGCTCATCTGGGCGCTCCCAACGACGAGTATGAGCTCATCGCACTCGGTTAATATTGTCTCGATGGCATGCAGGTGGCCGTAATGGAACGGCTGGAACCTTCCGATGAATAATGCGCGGGTCAAGAGTGTCTCATCCTTTTGTTGAATGGGGCGGGCATATGGTTTATGTGTTTTCCCAACGTTCTAGGCACTTGAACGCTTGTTCTGATCACTGGCATTATACTGAGGCAAACATATTGCGGTTATATGAATCAAATGGATTCAAAACAAACCATGATAGTAGCGATCATAATCATAGGAGCACTACCCGCGCTCTCAATCTACGCCTGGCAAACCACCACCGTATACACTGAACAAAAAGCGATAGACGCCTCGTTACAATTTGTAGAGAACAGCCCCACGTATCGCTGGGATGGAGTCGAGGGCTCAATACAGGTCGTGGAAGCGTACAAGACGAGTAAACCCAATGCGGTCTGGGAAGTTGTCGTCGCGTTCACTTCGGCGAACGCAGGATACGGTGATAGATCAGACTTGATAGTTGCCACGGTCATCACAGACCACGTCATCACTTTGACGGTTGAAGGAAACAGGGTCACAGCTGCTATAATCGATGAAGGCTGGGATGAGTTAGGTGATACAGAGATAATAATCGATGACACACCTTACGGCAAAGCAGTGGAGATGGCGATCATGTTCCTGAAAAAAGGACCGACCTTTAGCTTCGATGGAGTACCAGGCTCCATCGAGATAATTGATGTCATCGCTGCCGAGAGTTACCCGATTCAATTCTTTATCACACTAGCATTCGAGTGCAGCCAGGCGGGCTACGGGGACAGGGAAGGACAGATACTAGCACAAGTAATTACGGCTCACGAGATCAGGATAGCGTTAAGCGACAGCGTGATAGGTAGTGCCATCATCGATAACAGTTGGGATGAGCTAATCCAGAGACCTGTGTCTGTGGGTATGGTCATCTCTCCCGTTCATGCAAAAGACATTGCAGTGCAGCACGTAAAGAACGAGTACCATGAACTTGAGAAAGCACCAATCCCCCAGAAGTGGGCTGTGAGCAACCTAACCCCTGAAGGCTTGGTTGGAACGACCACATTGGAGTTCAGCGGAGCTGGATGGACAGTTAAAGTGCATTACCCAGTGGTTCTGGAACCCATCTACGACATCAAAGTGGAATACGATAACGACGCGGATTTCATCTGGGAAGGACAGATAGACTCCGAGGGAAACCTATTGGAGCCTTGACGGACTTAACCTACTTTATTTTTTAGTGACTCGGGTATCCCTGACTCACAGGGTATGCCCGTCTGGCAGAAGCCGCAGCCGTATCCATCAAACCCGTAGTGTCTCGGGATGTACTGGCGGGTCATCGTGACATAATTGTTGCACAGCTCCTTGTTGTGACCCTCTGCGGTTATGGCCCCGATGGGGCACCTCTCTATGCATTTACCG
>JAUWLH010000141.1 GCA_030613835.1 Candidatus Bathyarchaeota archaeon
CAGTCTACAATGGTAGGATCCCCCAAGTTGCCGTCAACAGGATCAAGACAGTCAAGGGTGATGGCACACCAGCCATACTGGTGGCCGTTTATGGTAACAGGGCGTTCGATGATGCCCTCATCGAGCTCAAGGACATTACCGAGGAGCTTGGGTTCAAAGCAGTTGCTGGGTCCGCTTTCATCGGGCAGCACAGCTTCGACTCAGAAGAGACTCCCATTGCTGCTGGTCGCCCAGACCGAGATGATATCAGTAAAGCAATGGGTTTCGGTGCCGAGGCCATGGAAAAGATCAAGGGAATGGGGGAAATCCCAGACTTGGGGGTCCCTGGAAACCGACCCTACCGTAAGGGAGGCGGAGGAGATCCAAGAAGTCCCGAGACCGACCCTGATTCCTGCATCCTCTGCGGTATGTGTGCACGGGTGTGCCCAACGGGCTGCGTCGAGGTCACTGACATCGTCGAGACCCAGAAAGAGAAATGCACCGCCTGCACCGCGTGTGTTCAGAACTGCCCCACGGGGGCGCGACACTGGAAGCACGAGGGAATCCTCAAGGCAGCCAAGTGGCTCTCAACCGAGTATGGTGTGCGCAAGGAGCCAGAGGTATTCCTCTAACCCCTTTTCTTAAAAAAAGAGAATTATAGGTCGTCCCTGAGACCCATTATCTTGGCGATGTTAGCATCGTCGTCAATAACTGGCTCAATGAGACCCTTGGTAGACGTGAACAAGGTTGTGACTCCCGGCCCATGTCCCGCTATGTAGCTGTTGCTGTGGGTTATGATGCCGATGCTCACCGATCCCCTCCTGTAGATCCGCCCATAGCTCTGGTCCGAGTCCATGATGGCTACGATGTCACCGAGGCACAAGTCGTTCAGACCGTGCTCCTCGCATGTGTCCTCGCAGAACATGGTGATATCGTAGTCACCCGACGCTACGTGGGCCCTGCCAAGACCTGATCCCATAATCGCCGCCGGGACCTTGTGGGTGACGGGAACCTGTAGCTTGCCGCCCTCGATCTTGGGGTCGAATACCTCAAGGAACTCCGGGCTGACGTTAAACATCTTGACCTCGGGAAGGTCCAGTAGCTGGAGCCCCTGTCCATATGCCTTGATCATGATTCTGTCCTCTATCACGAGTTGCTCCATGACCTCCGGCTGGAAGTCCACCATAACATGCTCGATTCCCCCGTGCTTACCCACCACCATGCCCTTTGCGCCCTTCGCGTCCCCCTTGACCACTGTGGCTTCGTTCCCTATGCAGCTGAGGACGTTGAGGGCCCTGCTCTGTCCGTGCGGGAACCTGCTATCCGAGACCCTGTTCTCGACGCTGACGCCTGGCTCGACGTGGTCCCCCATCCAGCCGATGGCGGAATCGCCGACCCTGACGTTGTACGTGATGCCCCCTGTTCCAGGGAGGATGTGGAGGTCGCCGTTTGCGCCTACCCTGTAGATGGCCGTTCCCATCACCGGGCTCACGACCTCTCCTATTACGCTGATCTTGACAACCTTGTCCTTGTTCGTCCTAATCATTAGTATCCCGTGTAACTGGTGTTCAGGGGTGTTAAAATTATCGAGTAATGTTTAAACCTAGGTAGAAGTCTACTACTTTCGGCTCGCTAAAACTATGAAATTAATCGATATAACCGTGATGTCAGCAGAGGGGCTGAGGGAACGCAAGGGCAGAGTTGCGCTCAATGTCCTAGGCATCCTCATTGGATGCGCGGCCATCACTGGCTTGATATCACTTGCTGACGGGATGAATATTCAGGTTAAAGATCAGCTGAGTGTAATCGGGGCAAACACCCTTTTCGTGATTCCTCATGAAGCGCAGGAAGCTGCTATGTCCCTGAGCGCCACCCAGATGCTCAGCCAGGACGGCATCAGCTGGAGAGACAGGGAATTAATCAGAAACACGCCGGGCGTATCAGATTCCAGTGAGTTATCCTCGGGAGGAGCTCAGTACACTATCAAAGGCGTGACTTACACCACCAAGCTTCTCGGCGTGGGGGATACATTCATGGAGATCAATCAGGATATCAAGCTAGCCGTAGGCAGGGACTTCACACGCGGAGACAAGGCCGTTGCGTTCATCGGAAAAAACATCGCTCAACCAACCAATGAGGACGAGCAGATCCTAGGTCTAGGAGACAGGTTCAAGATCTCAGTCAGGGTACGGGGTGAGACGAAGGAGATCACACTCCGCGTACTTGGAATCCTTGAGGAACACGGCAACATGTTCGGCCTGAACGTGGACAACGCCATAGGCATCCCATTCAGAACCTATGATCAGCTGTTTGAGCAGGGAGGAAGCTGCGCCATTGTCCAAGTTTACATCAAAGAGGCCGAGGACATGGAAACCGTAGAGGAGACTCTGAGCGACAGGCTCGGTGATGATTACTTCGTTGTCTCCCCCAACGCCGCGATAGACGTCCAGAAAGAAGTGACGGGAACCATCCAATCCGTGCTGGGAGGAATAGCTGCCATCAGCATGTTCATCGCGGGGATAGGCATCGTCAACACCATGACCATCAGCGTAAGTGAGAGGACCAAGGAGATCGGGACAATGAAGGCGATCGGGGCGAAGAGCACCGATATCCTGATGCTTTTTCTATCCGAGGCGCTGTACACGGGTCTTATCGGCGGGATAGTGGGGGCGTCTCTCGGTTTCGTCATAGGAAAAACGGTTGGTAACTATATCGGGATGCCGGTAGTGGTGAACATACCATTAGCGGTTGGAACCGTTGTCTTTGCACTTCTAACGAGCATCATATCAGGCGCCAGTCCTGCGTGGAACGCTTCAAAGATGAACCCAGTAGATGCTCTGAGAAAAGAATAAAAAATTAGCGCAGGAATACCTTAATCAGCTGCATCAGCTTCAATGGGCTTTTCTTGACCAAACTAGCTATAGCACTCGCCACGTTGAGCCCATTTGCCATGTGCATGATGTCCTCATTGGAAATCACCTCTGCTAGAACATTCAGGTCCTCGTCGCTGAACTTGTCCAACATGTAAAGAACCTTGCCAGCCTCGGTGATCCTCTTACCCCAGTATTCATCGAACTCGGTCCTGTACGCGCTGAGCCTCTCCTCGCTGACGTCACCATCTCTAATGGCCTCGACCGCAGCACGTCCAGCCATCTTACCTGACTGGATACTGCAGTGGATACCCGCCCCCGTCATCGGGATAAGCTGCCCCGCCGCGTCGCCTGTTAGAATCAGGCCATCCATAACGATCCTGTCAAGGGTCCCGCTCACGGGGCAGATCCCCCCGTTCTTCCTCTCTATCTTCGCGTTCCTGAACCTTGGATCATTAGCTATAAAGTCCTTCAAGTACTCAATGGCCGGTTTGGTGTGCCTATCCCTGACTCCAATACCAACATTAGCGACGCTCTTGCTCTTGGGGAAGACCCATGCATATCCGCCAGGTGCGTATTTCGATCCCATCCAGAACTCGTTGATAGATGAGTCATCGAGGTCTAGACCCGATAACTTGTACTGTGCACATGTAACCCAGTCATCGAAATAGTTGGCCAAGCCAGCCGAGCGTCTGATGATGGACCAGTGCCCGTCTGCACCGATGACAACCTTGGCTCGGAACTCGATTTCCTCTCCGTCCTTGATCGCCTTGACGCCAACTATCTGGTCGCCCTCCCTTATGACGCCGGTGGCGCTTACCTTTACCATCAGCTTTGCGCCGGCCTTGACAGCGTTCTCAGCTAGGGTCTTGTCGAACTCGCTTCGATCCAGTGTGTACCCGGTCCAGTCCGTTGCATGCAGGTCAATCTTCTTGCCGTTGGGAGCAACAACTCGTGCGGTTGCTATCTCCTGGCAAACAATTGGCGCAACTGGCTCAAGTCCTGCATTTCGTATCCCGTTTTTGCTCACGCCCTCGCCGCAGAAAACTGGGGTCCCAGGAGTCTCATGCTCCTCGATGAAAATAACGTCAACGCCGAGTTCGGCAACTGTCTTTGCCGTCATACTCCCAGCTGGTCCAGCACCGACAACAAGAACATCGCAATGATACTGTTGCATATTAGCCAAAATACATGGATATGTACAAGATATATGTTATTATCGGTATATGGTTTGAGGATAATAAACCTGAGTTTCGAAAAAAGACCGATTAACTTTAAAGATGTTTGATTCCAGCAATCTTCTCTAAGGATAGTTTCATTGAGAGGTAACCTCAATTATCGAAGCCAGGGGTGGGGTGCCCACACATATTTACTGGTAAAGTGTATATTGAATTTCACAATTTACTACTACTGATACGCCCCCGCTATAATGAGCGCGTCTCCAAGTGCGTTTAGAAACTTCGATTATCATTTATCTCAAAAATAAATTCAGTGTTAAAGCTCACTTGTTCACCATTTTGTTCACGTAACTCGTGCACACGTTTCTTTGCATGTAACGCTGCTTTCATGTCCTCACAAATATACAGAACGGACAATATCTCATCTTCAGTGCGTGTAAATACGGTTCTTGAAATTAATCCATCCCAAGGTGTAAAGGCTTTATTGAGTTGGGCGAGTAATTCAGTTGTTTCTTTTTCGGTTGCGTAAAAATGACCAAAAATCTGATATGCCCATGCCATATTGCTTTGATTAACTGAGTGTATTTAATCTTATTGTGCT
>JAUWLH010000078.1 GCA_030613835.1 Candidatus Bathyarchaeota archaeon
GGCGCATATCGGGCATCTTGTGGGTTCGCGTCACAGCCACTTGGCCGGCGGCGGGTACGGGATAGCCCAGTCCGTGCTGAAGGGAGACAAATTACTTGACTCGGATGCAGTGATGAAGCTCCTGAAAGAGGAGGTTTGGAGGCAGATACTGAGCAACTTAACGGTGTGCTTCTTTGCTAGGGGTATTTACGACCCAGACACTGTGATAAACGCCCTGAATGTGGCTGGATACGACCTGGATATTGAAGACTTGGATCGTATCTGTCTTGAGATTCTCAGGGCGAAAAACAGATTCAAACTCCGCGAGGGGTTCGACCCGGAACGACTTAGAATTCCGAGTAGAATATTCGAGACGCCTAGCGCCCGAGGTTATATTGATGAGAAGATGATCAGGGAATCAATCAAGGAATTCTTCGATGCCCTTGCTGGAGATGAAACGGAGTCCATCAAATAACCCTTAATCCATAATTTTATCCCCAATTCACCGTTATTCAGTGTTGGTGTTTTCATAAATGAGTCAGAGAGATGCGGGAGATGTTCAGGTAGTACCCATTTCAGAAGAATACATTGAGAGCTTCCACAAGTGTCTAGATTCAGTAGCTCGTGAAAGACGATATCTGGGTTTTATTAAGGCTCCGTCACTCGAATTAACTCGTGAGTTTGTATTATCAAACATATCCAAGAAAATACCCCAGTACGTCGCTGTTGAAGTCGGTAGGGTCGTTGGATGGTGTGACATCGCGCCAAACAAGGGCGAGGGATTCACGCACTGTGGCACATTGGGTATGGGTGTTTTGCATGATTATCGCGGGCAGGGATATGGAACAAGATTGATGGAGGATGCTATCCTGGCTGCGAAGGAGTCTGGGATAGAGCGTGTTGAGTTGGAGGTTTATGATTCAAATGTCCAAGCGATTAGGCTTTACGAGAAAAGAGGGTTTGTGCACGAGGGACTTAAGAAGAAGGCTCGTAAACTCGATGGAAAATACGATGATATTCTGTTGATGGCGTTATTCATCTAATCTCTTATTTATTCCCACTTCCCGGCAACTCTATTCATGAGCAATTAATCATGATATTAGAAAAATACGCGCGCGCTCGGTAGAATATACCAGTGAAAGAATCCGGCTTTACAGGATTCAGGAAGACATAGGTGAGAATGACTTATTCCCTCATTCAAAGGAGAAACGGTATTTCAGGTTCTGCTCGTCACGCATCGCGATTAGCTCTATCTGTACGCCCGGGGTAACTGGCACTCCTTTTTCTCTTCGCTCAAGGCTTGTGAGATACTCTTTCTCACCCGCGGTGTAGATCCGTGGCTCACCTGGCGCCCTCCGAGCCGATCTAAGCTCCCCGAGTATGGAGCCCGCGGTGTGCTTGAATTCGTCCAGTTCAATAAATGCCTCCACATCAATAGCGATGAAGAAGTGGCCTAGGTTAACGCCGTTGATCGACCGGAGGAAGAAGCCCTGCTGAAGGGCCGATGACAGTATCTCTACAACAGTAGCGTATCCATAACCCTTGTAGCCGCCAGTCTCCTCCCCCGCCCCGCCCAAAGGCAGGAGCGCGGCATTTCCGGAGAGTAAGGCATCCAAGGTTTGCCCGGGATTAATCAGCGATTCTCCATAGGCATCAATAACTACCCCCTGAGGGAGTTGTTTACGATTTCTTGCAGCCACTTCAACCTTGCCCCTTTGAATTATACTAGTGGCACAGTCAAGAGTGAATGGGAACGCCTCATCGGTCGGGAAGCTGAATGTGAGTGGGTTCGTGCCCAGCATGGGCTCCACCCCAAAAGTCGGGGCGACAGATGGCCTGGCGTTGGTCCCAGTAATCCCGAGAACCCCCCGCTTTGATGCCATCTCCGCGTAGTACCCAGCTATCCCATAGTGTGTGCTGTTACGGACAACAACCATACCCATCCCGTACTCCTTGGCCTTGGATACCGCGACTTCCATAGACTTGTGGGCGGCAACCATCCCCATGCCGTTATTGGCGTCAAAAACCGCTGTTGTTGGTCCCTCCCGGATCAACTCTAGCTCAGTAACTGGTTTCTGTTTCCCAGCCAGCACCCTGTCATAGTAGACGGGCTTGAGCCTGTTTATCCCATGGGTGTCCAACCCCTTGTGGTCAGCATCGAGTAATACGTCTCTGCATATCTCAGCATCCAACCGGGGTAATCCTATGGATCTAAAGATATCCAACACGAATGGTTAGAGGATGCTGAAGGGCACCCACACTATATCACTCATAATAAAAATGATTCACAAGCTCCCTGTATTAGGACTTTCCCACTGCGTTTCTCCACCCATCAAGTAACCGCTTCCTAGTATCTGAGCTCATTTTTGGGGTGAAGACATCAACCTCTGATTCAGGACTAGGAAGGGCACTCACGCTTTTCCAGAAATCCACGGCCAAACCCGCAAGGTAGGCTGCCCCTCTGGCGGTGGCCTCAATCATACGGGGCCGTATTATAGGTACATCGAGAATATCTGACTGGAACTGCATCAGGAACCCATTACGGGTGGCACCGCCATCAACCCGCAGGCTCGTGATACCGTATCCGCTGTCACGATGCATACATTCCACTATGTCATAGGTCTGATATGCTATGGACTCAAGAGCTGCTCGGACCAAGTGTGCCCTACTGGTTCCCCTTGTCAACCCAACAATTATTCCCCTCGCGTACTGGTTCCAATGAGGCGCCCCCAACCCGGTGAAGGCGGGAACCATATAGACCCCATCATTGTCTGGGATGGACAACGCCAGGGACTCAGATTCATCCGCCGAGTCTAGTATCCTCAGTTCATCCCTCAACCACTGTATCGCGGCCCCTGTAGTGAAGACGCTCCCCTCCATGGCGTAGGTGGTCTTGCCTCCGATCCTCCACGCGATAGTTGTTAGAAGCCTCTCTGATGCCATTGGTTTGTTTCCAGTGTTCATGAGAAGGAAATTACCTGTCCCATAGGTGCACTTTGATTCACCCACCCGGGTTGCGGTGTGCCCGAAGAGGGCTGCCTGCTGGTCCCCCGCACATCCAGTGACAGGTACCTCTCCTCCCATGACACCCGGGTCGGTGTTGCCAATGAATCCGCTTGAGGGCTTGACCTCGGGCAACAATGATTCCGGTATCCCGAATATATCCAAAAGCTCAGGGTCCCATGATAGTGTGTGAATATTGTAAAGCAGTGTCCGGCTAGCGTTGCTGGGGTCAGTTGCGTGCACCGTTCCTCCCGTTAACCTATAGATGAGATAGGAGTCTACGGTGCCGAGCAGAAGCTCCCCTCTCTCTGCTTTACCTTTGGCCCCAGGCACTTTGTCCAGTATCCACCTTGCCTTGGGGGCGGAGAAGTAGCTATCGGGCACCAGCCCAGTCTTCTCCTTAATAACCGAGCCATAGTCTCCCTTGATTTTTTCAACCATCTCAGAGGTGCGCCTGCACTGCCATACGACAGCGTTGTAGATCGGAGTACCTGTGTGCTTGTCCCAGATTATCGTGGTCTCCCGTTGATTTGTCAAACCGATTGCCGAGACCATACTCAAATCTATGTTGGAGAAATTCAGGGCCTCTTTGATAGCTGCGAGCTGAGCTGTCCACAGCTCCTCGGGGTTATGCTCCACCCAGCCGGGATATGGGTAAATCTGAGTAAACTCGCGTTGGCCTACAGCCATCACGTTAGCATTCTCATCATATACTATGGCACGGGCGCTTGTGGTTCCCTCGTCCAGCGCCAGAAGGTATGGACTCAAATCAACCAGTAATGGATAATTCTCAAAATATATGAACTTAGCTTAGCTGGATGACATGAACCACGATCATTCGATGGTTCAATAAACGCGAGAATGTTAATTCCTAGAATACTCCATTCCGGTTACGTCTTTTACGCGCTCAACCAAAGTTTCAACATCGTTGATAGTGCCCGTTTTCTGGCTGTCGATTTTTAGCAGACTGACGTTCCTGCACCCAGAGAAATATTTCCCAAGTAGCCTTCTCATCAGGATGACTCCGGTTCTCTCCCCGTAGAAATCGCAGAGATATCTCAGGTGCCTCAAAGTAACCTCCTTCCTCTCAACAAGAGCAATATTGAGAGTGTTAGTATCATTCAGGGAAGACTTGATCTCATTCACCAGCCAAGGATTTCCAATTAGCCCCCTACCAGGCATTATCGCATCCGCCCCCGTCGCCTCCAGAAAATTGACTGCATCTTCCCCCGTGTAGACTCCTCCGTTTGCGATAACGGGTACATCAACGCCGTCAACCACTTCCTTGATACCCTCAAGGCTCACGTCAAGTCCGAATTTTTTCTCGCCTGTCCTACCGTGAACCGTGATCGCCGAGACTCCCTCGTCAACTAATTTCCGAGATAAGGAAGCTGCGTTTTTGTTCGCCTCAGTCGGCCCCATACGCATTTTACATGTGATAGGAATATCCACCGTCCCAACCACCGCTGAGACCACCGATACTGCTCTATTCATATCCGTCATCAGTGTGAGGCCGGCCCCGGTTCGGGTAATGGTTTTGACGGTGCATCCCATATTGATATCGATGTAGTCATAACCCATGGACTCTACCATGGCAGCTGCTTTTCGCATGGATTCCTCGTCACTACCCACCAGTTGGACGCCGTTCAGGTGATTACCTTCCACCATCTTCACCATCTCCATGGTGCGCTGGCTCTCCATGACAAAAGCTTCAGGGTTAATCATCTCGGTACAGAGGAAAGGGGGATCGAACTCCGACAGGATCCGCCTGTAAGGGTAATCCGTGTAACCAGCCAGCGGGGGGAGCAGTAACTTCGCCCCCTTAAGCCTCTTGATAAACCCGCTCAAACCGCTGGACTCCTTTCACATGCATTGAGAGCCCTGACTCAAATACTTGTCCCAGAAAAAATGGGGTGCGGGTTATGTCTGGAGGTATTTCTTGAAACTAGTCCATACCTTTTCAGGGACTGATGATTGCGAATATGGATACCCCACATCCTATATTCCCGGAAAAACACATAATACCATGGACGGTATCCAGGGAACCCTGAGCAGGTTCATAACCACGTTCTCAAAGCTGGACCTAGAAGGGATGATGATGTGCTTCTACAATGATGCCACGGCTTTCTTCCCGATAGCCCACCGGACCACAGTTCTCGACGGTAAAGCGGAGATAGGCGAAGCATTTTCCAACGTTATATCCAAGATACGTGCCACGGAGATTAACAGCATCAGGCTCGATCTGGAGGACGTCAAGATCCAGAGATTTGGAGATGCCGCAATTGCAACGTTCCACATCAGAGACGGAGACCTGAGCAGGAGAACTCTCGTCCTCAGGAGGTCACATGACGACTGGCTCATACAGCACCTCCACGCGTCAAACGCGCCCCTAGAGGAAACGTAATGAAACCCGAACAGATAGCACTAGTGCTCATTGATATCCAGAAAGATTTCTGGGGACCCATGAGCGGAGACCTAATATTTGAAGCCTTCCCAGAGAACGTCTCGAAGCTCCTATCCATCAGTAGGGAGAGGGGATTCAATATAATCCACGTCAGGTCCGCGTTCCAGCCAGATAGGAGTGACTGGATGCTCTTCTACCGCCCCGAGGGAAGGGGTCAGACCCCGTGCCTCGTCGGCACAGAGGGTGCCGAGTTCACCGAGTTCGCGGAACCATTGAAAGGTGAGAAGATCGTCGAAAAACAGACATTTGACGCATTCGTAGGTACGGACTTCGAAGATTACCTACAATCAAACGGCATCAAAGCCATCCTCATTGCCGGCCTTGAGACCAGTGTATGCGTCCTCTTCACTGCCAACTCCGCCTACCTGCGAAAGTACCTGCCCCTCGTTGTATTCGATGCCTGCGCAGATAATGAGAAACGCCACGAGACCGCGATTGAAATGTACGGGGACCTCAGTTTTAAGCCCATAACTATCGGTCAGCTTTCCGATGATTACCAAAGCATCAAGGAGCTAATCGGGACCTTCGTCTAGGGTAGACAAACGTAAAGCATTGACCGCTAACATATAGATGGGGGAGGGGTACCCAAGGATAGCGGAATAAAAACCCCTTTCCACAAAAAAGCAATAAAACCGCCCCATTCTAATCCAAATGTGTGCACATACGCCGTCTCTTAACTACGAAAAAGCTACTGGTAACGGGATAAAGCCGCTAAACTCTACAACTAAACGGTCTCGTGTGTCGGCTTCCACCAGACCTCGTACAGGATCCTATCATTCGGTACGCTCATGGACCTCAGGGCATCCTCCATCTCCGGGATCATCCCCCCCGGCCCTGATAGGAAGAACAGGGATTCAACGTCAATACCGAACTCAACAAGAGTTTCCCTACTTATCCTTCCCCGCCCAAAGCTCTCCTTCGGGTACACCTGGGTAACCGTGGTGTGATACCTTACTCTTGGATTATTTTTTGCTATCCCCGATGCCTCGTGGAAGTATACCATCTCTTCCACAGTCGAGGCGCTCTGTATCATGGTTACAGACGCGTTCGTCGAGTCATCGATGTACCGTAGTATACCCATGAGAGGCGCTACCCCGATACCCGCGCCTATAAGAACAATCTTGTCCCCCATCCCGTCCTCGTAGAAGACATTCCCCTGTCCTCCATCAATGAAAAGAGTGTCTCCGACCTGGGCTGCCCCGTGGAAGTACTCTGTAACCGGGTTATCGCTCTCCTTCACGGCAATCTCAATTGTGCCAATTGTGGCCGGGCTGCTTGCCAGGCTGTACCCCACGATCTTCCGTTCGCCATTGATGACCGCATAGCAATCAATCCACTGCCCGGATCTATACACAAATTCCTGCCCATCCAGATCCAGCGTCAGAACCCTGATGGTAGGCGTTGCCTGTCTTATCTCCTTGATTGTAACTGGGATGATTGTCATGACTAGCCCTACGTTCCGTGGGGGAATAACCTTTTACGCTTTTCGACCTAGAACCTGATCTGTATGTCGTTCCTAGATATCCACTCACGAATTGCTATCTCTCCGGCGATACACGCGCATGGTTAATGGCGTCTAATAGATGACTAACGTAATCCATCGACCAGATTATCGACTGATTATACGGGGTATCCCAAAAAAACAAGACTTTTCAGACATAATCTCC
>JAUWLH010000158.1 GCA_030613835.1 Candidatus Bathyarchaeota archaeon
ATACCCTGACTGTCAATATTCTACCGGGCGAGCCTGAGGCTTTCAACCTCTACGGCGAGCCCCTTTACAGGAGCCCTATACGGGAGGCCATCTACGAGGCTCAGAAGGTCAGATACGACGAGGCGTACGAGAACTACATAAAGGACCCAGATGACACGGACAACATCATCTGGCTGGGCAGGAGAACCGCGTACCTAGACAGGTACAGGGAGGCATGCGCCACCTTCAGTATTGGTGCCAAGAAGCACCCCGATGACCCCAGGTTCCCCCGTAACAGGGGCCACCGTTTCCTAACCATGAGGCTCATCAAGCGCGCCGCTGAGGATTTTGAGGGGGCCGCGGAGCTCATGGAGGGAATGTCCCACATGATCGAGCCCGATGGCATCCCCAACGAGAGAAACCAGCCCGTGAACTCACTCCAAACAAACGTGTGGTACCACCTTGGCCTAACATACTACCTGCTAGACGACCACGAGAAAGCAATTAACGCCTACGAAAAGTGCATCGATACCTGGGACATCAACGACAACTACGTGTCCACAGCGAAATGGTACTACCAGTCCCTCAGGTTCCTTGGAAGGGACAACGAGGCCGAGAAACTGCTGGAGAAGGCCGAAGTCGGTATGGACGTAGTGGAGAACATGAGCTACCTCAAGCTGCTCCTCATGTACAAGGGCGAGATACAGCCAGGGGACCTGCTGAATGAGTCAAGGAAGGCAGGGGAGTTCGATCTCGTGGCAATAGGATACGGAATAGCGGCATGGTACCTCCTCAACGACGAGAAAGAGAAAGCGGTCAAGACCCTCAAGGAGATACTATCGGTGAAGGGATGGGCCGGATTCGGGCTCATCGCTGCAGAGGCCACGTACAAGAGGCTGGGATTAAGGCCCTAACCTAGACCCATCTCATCCAATGGGTGACGTATGATCGTCTTCAGGTTCTCAGGTTTTGACCTCTGGGGGTTGCTGAGGTAAATCTCGTGGTGGTGCCCCCTTAGCCTGTACCCACTCTCCTCCACCCATTTGTGTAGTGCATTGATGGTGGGTGGCTCCTCGCTGTACGACCCAATGTGCAGAACCTGGGCAGATATGCCCTCGTGGTAGTTCCACAGAGAGACCTCTTGCACCTTCTCGCCTTTCTTGTCCAAAAGTTCAGAGACGAGCTCCTTCATGGCCTCCTTTGATATATAATCTGGGACGCGGATGAAAGCCCTCCACCTCCAGTCCTCGCGGGGTGCCGGGTTATTCATGTCAAATGTCCCGTCCTCGATCCACCAAAGCCCCTCAAGGGGCATTACCTTGAAGTCCTTACCCAGCCCCTTGAAGTGAAACTTCAGAGTGTAGGCCCAGCTGTAAAGGGCCCCGATGGCCTCCTTGTACTCCTCACCGGTGGGGTCACCTTTGCCAAGGATGCTGAGGAACTTGCCATCAGGGACATAAACGGTGTCGGGCTTACTCTTCGCCCTGTAACAGTCCTTCAGCTCCTTGCTAAGGTCGAGTTTGCTCAAGTTAAATCAGTGTAATCAATGAGTCGGTCGTATTTGAAACATGACTGAGATGACCAGTTTAAGGAAAAAAGCAGGCAAACGGACAAGGAACCATTCATAAGACCCCGTCACCACCAGTTTTAGTGGTATTCTATGTCAGAAAAAGCATCAATACTAGCGGAGCAACTCGAATGGGCCGTAGGAAGCCTGGTACGGGCATGCGGAGAGCTAGGTGAGGAGGAGTACAAGTGGAAGCCCACAGAGGTCTCCAACAGCGTCCAGTGGCAGTTGAACCACATCTCAAGGATCATCAATGTGGCCCTACCCAGGATCATCAAGGGGGTAGCAGAGTACACCCCAGAGGGTTGGCCGGAGGACTACCGGGAGCAGGACTACCCAATGGACAAGCTCATGGCGGATATCCAGAAAGGCAAAGATGTCTCGGTCAAGAAGCTGAAGAGGCTGTCCAACGAGGCAATGGAAGAAGAGATACCTCTCTGGGGTGGGACCAAGCTCAGGAAGGAGGGACTCTTCGCGTACATCGGTGAAGTCTACCACCACAAGGGCCAGGTCACCTACATCAGGGGAACCCACAAGAGGCTAAACGAGTAGCCCCCACCTTTTCTACGGTTAAAAAACTTACCATATGGTATAAGTAATCCCATCCATGATTCATTATACACTATTTTAGGTGAAAACAATGGGAAAAATAGGTACAATCAAGGAATTTACTAAGGTCGGATTCAACCGGCTCAACAACGCAACCAAGGACCTCACAGAGGAACAGCTAGACTGGAAAAGCTGCTCAGAGGCAAACACCATCAGAAACATCCTGGGCCACCTCATCGGTGAATGGTATGGTTTCGTCCCCAAGATCCTTGCAGGAGACAAGGACCTGGAGGTCGAGGGATACGCGGGCACCGAGGGCAAGAGCCTGGACGAGATCAAGGCGGACCTCTCTGAGGGACAGAAGCACCTCGTAGCCGAGCTGGCGAAGATCAAGGACGAGGACCTGGCCAAGGAGATGGACTGGTTCATGGGCAAGCAGACGGTGGGTAGCTACCTGATGCTGGGCGTCTCAGAGATCACCCACCACGAGGGACAGATCGCGGCCATTCTAGGCGTTGAGAAGCGCATCAAGGGAGTCTAACTTCCCATCTTTTTTATTTAACCATCATTCTGGAATGATAACTTGAACATCGGAGTCACATGTTACCCCACAGTGGGGGGGAGCGGAATACTGGCCACGAGGCTTGGGATAGAGCTAGCGAAGGCGGGTCACGTAACGCATTTCATCACGTATGAGAGGCCATTCGCGTTACAGGGAGCAGAATCCGCCCTGGTCAAGATGCATCAAGTACACGTTCGAGAGTATCCTCTCTTCAAGTACCCGCCGTACACGGTCGCCCTAGCCACGGAGATGGCAGAGGTAACCCGGAGCGAGAACCTGGACCTACTTCATGTTCATTACAGCATTCCCCACGCCACCGCTGCCCAGTTAGCTAGAAATGTCACGGGAAAGCCATACGTCACAACGCTACACGGCTCCGATGTAACGATCCTAGGCGAAGACCCGTCATACGAGCTCATCAACACGATGTCCATCGAGGCATCGGACGCGATAACGGCGGTCTCCCAGTTCATGGCGGACACGACCAGGAAAAACCTGGGCGTCAAGAAGGAGATACAGGTAATACCCAACTTTGTTGACCACAACAAGTACCAGCCCGCGCCCTGTGAGCTCATCAGGGCAAGGGAGGGCAGAGCCATCACCCTGATACATGTCAGCAACTTCAGGGCAGTGAAGCGCATCGAGGATATAGTTTACTCTATGTGTGTAATCACGAAGGAGGAGCCAAAGGCCAAGTTGATCCTTGTTGGCGATGGCCCCGAGAAGCATAGAATAGAGAGGCTCGCCAAGAAACTTGAGCTCACAGACAACGTACTCATGGTGGGATACAGGGACGATGTCGCAGGTCTAATGAACTGCGCGGATGCGCTGGTCATGGCCAGCGAGACTGAGAGCGCCCCGTTGACCATACTTGAGGGCATGAGCAGCGGGCTTCCAGTCATTGCCACCAATGTCGGCGGGATACCTGAGCAGGTCCAGGACGGGTACAACGGTTTCCTAGTACCTTTCGCACATCCAGATGAGATCGCTAAAGCGGCCCTGAAGCTCAACTCTGACCCCGAGCTTCAGTCACAGATGTGTCTCAACGCAAGGAAGACCGTAATGGAGAAATACACGGTAGAAAAGGTGCTAAGCCAGTACATCAAGGTCTACCAGTCTGTTCTCTGAGCTTAACCCATATAACCGCCTATGCATCATGAGTGTGTATGACCGATAAACCGACTTACTACGATATACGAGCGGATTTCTGGAAGACCCACTGGGATATGGCCATGCCATATGACGAGTTCCTGAAGACTGACCCAGAGAACGCCACTAGGTGGTACGATTATGACAAGCGTCTCCCCGACCTAACAGATGAGCAGGCGCAAAGAGTGCAAGGCTACGATCGGAAGATGAAGGCCCTGGTATACGCCGGGGTCTGGTGCGGTGACTGTGTCAGACAGGGACCCATGTTCAGAAAGCTGGCGGAGGCAGCCGGGGACGATTTAGAGCTCCGATTCATCGGCAGGGATGCAAGCCAGGAGCTAAAGGATGAGGTGAGGATTCTGGGAGCCACCAGGGTACCAATTGTAATATTCCTGACCGAGGACTACTGGGAGATCGCCCGTGAGGGCGACAGGCTCCTGCATATATACAGGGCAAAGGCGTCCAGGGGTATAGGCAGAAAGTTCGACGGGGGAATTCTGACGCCAAAGGCAGTCCAGGAGGAGCAGGCGGAATGGCTCGACAGGTTCGAGCGTGCCCTAATCATG
>JAUWLH010000034.1 GCA_030613835.1 Candidatus Bathyarchaeota archaeon
CCAGGGGGATACTACAGGTATACTTTTGGTTATCACGTCTGGAAGGCGGTCGAAGGATAGGTTCCTACGGTTGGCTAAACGATAGATTAGGATGGCTCCTGGACAGGAGGTTACTCATCTAGGTCGGGATACATTCATAGTGGATGAGTCCCATAAAACTCTCTATAAGGTTATCCAGGAGATGCAGACCAGTAAACGGATACAGGTATACAGGATTACATCTGTGACGCACGCGGAGCTAATAGATCAGTTTATCGCTTAGCCTGGTTGATGGGAGATGTCGTGTTCGCGGTGGATAGGTCTTTGTTCTTCGCAGTAGTGGCCCCATATTGAACCATCTCGTTGTTAACAAACAGGGCAGGGGCAGCTTGACATCTTCGCTCATAGCCTCACTTGAAGGTGGCTCATTTCAGCAGAGGATCCTTGTAGTTCAGACGTCTGAAAAGGATTTTCCCGACCTGTGGCTGCCCTCGCGGTAGGACAGAAGAAGGACCCTATTCGTCCTTCTTGAGCACTGTACAAATATCGTTCTCGCCCCAAAGAACCTTGTCAATGGATATCGTAGCGATTGCGGGACTGTCCTCTGCGATAATCCTTAACTCCCACGCAATCTCGGTCACATGGGCAACAAGCTCAGGGTCGCGGTGCTCCAGTAACTCCTTGAGCAGTGACTCCTCCTCCTGACCCACCGCATCGTATAAGTCCACAGCATCGCTTGCGACCTTCAAGTCGCCATCGAAGATACTCTTCATCGCCTGGTCGAACATGGTAAACACGATCAAACCTATCTGGCTGAGCCTCTCGAATAGATCCTCGTCCTCATCATTCCTCTTCTCCTCCATGGCGATGATGTTATGGGCAATCGCGTTGAGCCTGTCACCGATCATCTCAAGGTACCACGCGATCTGGTTGAACTCCATAATCTCCATAGGGTCAACGATGCCGATGGCCTCAGAGACCACCCTATTCTGCTGAGCGGATGCGAGTAACCTCACTAAAAGCCAAAAGATGGTGTCTGCCTCATACTCACGGGCTATAGCGTCCTTGGCCAGTTCCATGTCCCTGTCCATTAGGGCGTCCATGCTCTCCTTGAACATGATGTTCGTGATTACGTTCAGCCTCTTGATCACGGTTTCTAATGGGAAGTTCTTAGGATCGATGCTGCACTGGAGAAGGAGATGCCTGTCGCTCTCCTCGATGATTCCGATGCCTAATAGTCTCTGGGTTACAGCTCTTATAGCCTGGATCTGCTCCCTCATCAGACGCCTTTCAGACTCCACCCTAACGAGGTTCCTTCCAAGAACATAGTTCCCGACTATAACTCTAGCAAGTACCTTCGTGTTATCGCATTTGTCCACATGGACTACGTGGATGCTATTGTTCTCTATCTTGCTGGGTTCTGGTGTAATTCGTAGTGCTCCGTCGTTCTCCTCATTGAGGAAAACGATGTCCCCCTTCTTGATCCCTGTCTTCTTAGCCCAGTTCATGGGTAACGAGACAGAGAGAGTAGAATAACCGACTTTTTGTACTTTTCTAGGTTCCATTTGTATCATCGAAATTCCCTCTTTTATCTTGAATCATATCGTCTAACCATAACAAACTCATACCGAGTTGGTACTGAGATACAATTGTAATTATGGTCATTACTTGCCTTTTATCAAGTACGCCTTAATATAAATCTAGCCATTACAAAAAGCACAGGATACAACCAATATATGGTATAATATTGGGCTAGAAAACAGGCCCGAAGCCTAACAAACTTGGGAACGCCGGCAGGTACAACCGTGCGTATAACGCCGTGGTAAAGAAAGTAATGACCACGATCAGAACAATCCAGTCGGTTCTGGTTAAACTTAGTTCATAAAGGTTGGTTCTATCCTCAGTGGCTCCGAAAGCCCTTGATTCCATGGCCTCAGCTAGCTCAAGGCTTCTCCTGATGCTGTTAATTATTAATGGGAGAAGGATAGGGATGTAGTTTTGGATCCTCTTGAGGAAATTACCCTTGTCAAGTTCAAGCCCCCTGCTCCTCTGGGCGTCCATAATAGTCTGGGCCTCATCAGCTAGGACGGGTACGAACCTGATGGCAGTGATGAACGCGAAATTGAACTCGTACGGTATCCTAGCTTTCTCTAACGCCAGGCTCAGCTTGTCGGGAGAGGTCGTGATGAAGAAGATACTGAAGCTTGTCACCAGCACGATAAAACGCATCGTAAGCGACAACGAGTATTCTACGAGGTCCCAGGTTAGGTTCCCTCCCCTAAAGTAATAGAAGCTAACCATGTTGGTCACAAAGATGAAGGCTGAGATGAAGGCCGCGCCCTTAATGGACTTTGACCACTCACTGAACACCTTGGCCTTCAATACAAGCGGGATCTGGATGATGAACACGAATGCCAGTGGCATGATGTGGAGGAACATTACAGAAGTGGAGAAAAACACGAGTGTCATCATGAACTTGACCCTTGGGTCTAGGTTGTGGATAACCGTGTCACCGCGCGTAAACCGCAGGCTCTCCAAGAGGCTCATTGCTTGGCCTCCTCGATCTTCCTCTTGAGGAGCTGGTATGCCTCATCGACGTCGACGACGTCCTTGGGTAATCCATATGACGCCAGGTCATTGAACAGGCGGGTTATCTCGGGTTGAGCGACGCTGCATTGTGCAAGCAGCTCGGTTTGGTTCATTATAGATTTCGTTGATCCCTCAGCCACAACGTTTCCACCGGCCATCAATACTATGTGTGGTTGGCTCTCGGCGACGAACTCCACGTCATGAGTGACTATTACAACGGTTTTACCCTGAGTTCTAAGTTGGGCCATGAAATGTCTGAGCCTCTCCTTCTGTCCATAGTCCTGACCAATGGTGGGTTCATCAAGCACGAGAACCTCTGGGTCCCAGGCAAGAACAGAGGCGAGCGCCACCCTCTTTCTCTCACCCCCACTGAGGATGAAGGGGCTGCTCTCGCGGTACTGGTCAAGATCAAGAAGGTTCAATGCCCAGGTCACCCTCTTCTTGATACTATCTTCCTTCATACCAAAGTTGTGCAGCGCGAATGCGACCTCTTTCTCGACGGACTCCTCGAAAAGCTGGTCGTCTGGGTTCTGGAACACGAGACCGACTCTTCTAGAGAGCTGTGCGACGCTCTGCTTGGAGATATCCTCGCAGTCAAGGAAAACTTCACCCTCTTTTGGCCTAAGCAATCCATTGAAATGCTTCACCAGGGTGGTCTTACCAGCCCCATTCTCACCCATGATAGCGACGTAGTCGCCATGGTTGATTGTCAGGTCCACGCCCCTCAACGCGTGCACATTCCCGGGGTAATCAAATACGATGTTTCTTACCTGGATCAGTGGTGAGTGATGATGCTCACCCACCAGATCAAGCATACCGGGTGGCAGCAGGGATTTCTTGCTTCTAAACTCCTGCTCCCTTAAACAGACTGTGATCTGGTCGTAGAACTGACCTGAGGTTAAAGGCAGCTCGGAGAACATCGTCTCGTGGTCATCGAACCTCTTAGCAAGCTCAAGAATCCTAGGAATCCCGACGCCAAGGAGCCTCGTATCCTCTTGTGCCAGGATCAAAACGGGTTTGCCATCACTCCTCACACGCCCTTTATCAAAGACAATGATCCTATTGACGTACTTTGCCGCTAGATCAATGCGGTGTTCGATGAGTATGATGGTCATCCCGTACTCCTTGTTCAGTCGGTCTAGCACATCGAATATATGCTCGGCCCCCACGGGGTCCAGGAAAGATGTGGGCTCGTCCATAACGATGATACTTGGGTGCATCGCCAGAACGGATGCAATTGTCAACCTCTGCTTCTGCCCACCTGACAACTCGTGGGTCGCCCTGAGCCTGAGTGACTCTATACCCGTCGTCTCGGCGGCCCAATTGATCTCCCTTTGCATCTCAGCCTTTGGCACACCAAGGTTCTCCAACCCGAAGGCGATGTCCTTCTCGACTGTGAGCGCGAAGATTTGGTTATCCGGGTTCTGGAATATCAGACCGATATGCCGGGCTAACTCCATGGTGGAGTGCTCCGCGACGTCCATTCCTGCGATATGGACCGACCCTGTCAATGTTCCGTTGTAGAACTTGGGGATCAACCCATTTAACGCCCTACAGAAGGTCGTCTTGCCACATCCACTGGGTCCCGTCAGAAGTATGAACTCGCCTGAGTTAATGGAGAGGCTGATATCCTCTAACGCCGGCTTAGAGGCGTTCGGGTATGTATACGATAGATTCTTGACTTCGACGATTCCCAAGGCTGCAATTTCACCGATTGTCGATATTGAACCCAGCCACAATATTATAGTTTCCCCTATAGTATTGCACACGTTGTTGGTGCTTTATGGTAGAAGTTCAATTAGTGTAGAGAGTATTCTTTGATGATAAGACTCAACATCGACTTTACCGTTAAAACCAGCGGCTGTCGGATGCCCACTGCCCTGCCCGTCCAATGAATCTGAAGCCTCTGACAATAATTCTCCAAGGTGTATTGATGTCTTTTCGTAGAATCGCTGAGTGCTCCTAAGGCTGGACCTCAAGTCTCCCTTATTTTCACCCGATACAACCGCCATATCTGCCCCGAGAGAGATCAGCGCACGTGCGCCCGAAGATTGGTATGAGCCTAATCGGCTAAAGGCAACAATCCATCCACTTAATTGATGGATCTCTGTTCTCTGAGCTGCCTTTATCCGAGCTATTTTCTCAGGTAACAGGTAATTTGAGTTGAAGAGTTCACGTATCGAGGAGATATCTCCCGTTATCTCAAGGAGCTCGGAAACTGCTTTATAGGTCTGAGTCGAACCGATTGAGAAAAATTTGCTGTCGAATGTAATGCCAGCCAGTAACGCTTTCGCTGAGTTGATTGAGGGAGTCAATTCATACTCCTTGAACAGTCGATGTACGAGTTCGGATGTCGACCCAGCCTCGTCATCGATCAAGTAGAAATCTGATAACTTGTCATACTCAGGGTTCCTTTTGTGATGGTCAATAACAAGAAGATTGAAGCCACTTCCTCTGACCTTTTCCTCCCAGTCTCCGAGCTGGTTGAGACTCCCTGTATCCACGACGAGTAGAGTATCGAAGGAGTCGTAATATTCCTCCCGTATCTCAAGTTCAAGCATCTCGATTATGCGCTCAGAGAGGGCGCTAATATCGGCGGGCATGACGCAGATAACCAAGCTGGAAGGGGATAACCTCTCGATGAGTTCCTTTATTCCAGCTGCAGCGCCTATGGCATCAGGGTCGGCGTTATGGTGCCCGAGGACAACTACTTTATTGCCAATATGATCCTTGAACGCGCCCATGGTAGACACTAGAATGTCTGTTGGTTAAAATGTTTAGAGGGTTTACCGGATGGGCATACCCAGCTCTTTCTGAAGAGTCGCCTGGATAGCGGTCATTTTCTCCTTGGTCTTGTCCTCCTGCTTGACGAGGACCTTAAGCCTCATCACTAAGAACTCAACCCGATCATCTAGCTCCTTGACCACGTCGTCCATGGGCTTCTCGACCAGTATAGCCCCCACGGACTTGTATACCTTGGAGTCGGCTGCCACATCCTTAAGGGTCTCAAGCGCCTTCTCTGACTCCATCTTCTCCATCTCGATTCGCTGTTTCTGAACAAGTAGCTGCTGATACGTGTTCTGGAGGTTCTGCAGTTTTTGCAGTCTCTCTTGAACCTGAGGCGGAAGTTGTCCCATGTTTGACATTATTATCTCTGTTTAAACGATGACCCTACGCTAAAAGTGTTATCTAATTCATGGATTTATCTGGGCTCGGAGTTCTCTACCCTATCACCGTATTTTCAGCACACTACCAGACTCTTAGGTATAAGCTAATTGCATCGAGGACAAATGATCAAACCGTTATCTGGCTCTTGATCGGTCGGTTCATACATGATTACCTCTGAGCTCAAATACAGTGCCTTATACATTAATTATTCAAGGGATTAAGATAAAGAATATAGAAAAAGGTGGAAAAAGAGGTTTATCTGGTCCTCGTCCAGTCCCTTCCGAGAGTCTCACGAGCGATTACGATCTTCTGGATGTTAGCAGATCCTTCTGCTCCGATGCAGTAGCTCATGACCCCCCTGAATCCCATATCTAGTGGGCATTCTTGGGTGTAGCCGTACGCACCGTGCCAATACATTACACGCCTGAACACGTCTAATGCGTGATGTGGGGCAAGGTACTTGATCATTGAAAGGTACTTGGATACCTCAAGGGCTGTGAATCTGCCGTTCTTATATTTTTCGTCGAGCATCCAGGCCGTTTTGTAGATAAGTGTCTTGATGGCCTCATGGTGTGCAACCATATCTGCTAGGTCGAACTGGATTCCCTGATACTTAGCAAGGGGCTGCCCGAAGGCCTCACGCTCCTTGATATAATCCATGCCAATCTCTAGGGCCCTTTGTGAGGCACCGATACAGCTTGCTGATACGAGTACACGGGCCGCATCAAAGCCCTCCATTGTGTAGTAAAAGGCCTTATTGGTCTCTCCCATCTGGTACTCCTCGGGCATGTGTACATTGGTCATCTGGAAGCCCCCAGTGCTGATGGCCATCCTACCCATGTTCTCAAACCTCTTGGTGATCTCAACGCCATCCCAGTTTAATGGAACGAAAGCCGCGGTCATTCCCCGATGACCAGCCTCCCGATTATTAAAGCCAGTTACAAAGTAGCCACCATCGACTTCAACAGCTTCAGCAGTTCCACTGATGTAGCATTTCTCTCCATTAATGTTCCAGCCACCGTCCTTGTGGGGTACAAAGGTTGTCTTGAATCCGGCCACGTCACTACCTCCACCTGGCTCTGTTACACCGATGCCCAGGAAGCCGTTTCCGGTTCCAGCGCGCCTGATGTATTTTTCTTTGACTGTCTCGCTTGCCAACTTGTTGATGACATAACCCCAGCTAGCTTGGACTAGGTAGAAGACTGGCGTAGCGACGCTAATGTCTGCGTAACCAAGTTCCTCGGCTCCAATTGTTGCCGTGACCCAGTCTGCATCCGATCCGCCGTCTTCTTCAGGGAGGGTTAGGCAGAGTAGTCCCAAGTCGCCCATTCCTTTGATGAGTTTCTTGGGCAGCTCATGGTTTGTATCGTTCTGCCTTACCTGTTCAAGTGTTAAGTTCTTTGAAAGCCATTCGTGAACGGCTTCACGGAACAGATCCTGTTCCTCTGTGAATGTAAAATCCATCAATGTTTTCACCCAATGATTGTTTGATTCCTCTTAAGGAAATTTAAGCTCTTCTACAGTGATCGAAGGAATATTTGTCATCAATCGTTGATTCTAAATATTCCCAGTCCAACCCTGTATCAGGTATAATTCATGAGGATCCTAATTTTAGGGTTGGGACTTATGGGCCCAACCATTGCAAAGGACTGCGCTGAGGCTGAGGATGTTACAAAGGTAACTGGCTGTGATATTGACCAGGCTAGGCTAGATGAGGTTTACGCGTACGTCGATAACCCAAAGTTCGATGTCGAGGTTTTGAGCGTGCTGGATCATGATAAGATGGTCACCAAGATGAGAAGCTATCATCTGGTGATACATGGTACCACTTCCCGCTTCAGTATGAACGCGTTGAAGGCCGCTATCGAGGCAAAGGTGAACATAGTTGATCTGGCTGGAGGAGGGTACCCACAAGAGGGCGAGATATACGACAAGGTCAAGAAAGCTGGCATCACAGCCATCCCCGGTTGTGGCATCGACCCTGGTCTAATTGACGTCCTCTCAGGTCAGGCAATTAAAAGCTTGGATCAGGCTGACTCCGTAATGTTCGCATGTGGTGGTCTACCAAAGGACCCTGAGCCTCCTCTGGACTATAAGATCGTGTTCGGTGGAACGAGGATGCCGGTTCGGCCGGGGCTAGTACCAATGATCGAGGACGGAAAACAGGTACAGATGGATAGGTACAGCGAGGTCGAGACGATTAATGTTGATGGCTTAAAGCCAATGGAGGCCTTCACAGATGGATATCCTTCATCTTTACTGAAGCTCTGCGTCGAGAAGGGCGTAAAGTCATTCAGGGGAAAGACCATTAGGTACGGTGGATTTGTGGAAAAGATTCAGTTCCTAGATGATCTTGGTCTGATAAGCGAAGAGCCTGTTGATTACGAGGGACACGAGGTGATTCCGAGAGAGCTTTTCCACAAGATCATCTACCCCCTGATTAAGTTCGATACGGATGCGGGTGACAGGGATCTAACGGTTCTTCTCATCAAGGTAGAGGGCGTAAAGGATGGGAACGCTACGACCGTCAGTTACGATATGGTTGACTTTTACGACGAGGAAAAAGGTATTACATCGATGGCAAAGACCACGGGCTACTCTGCTGCGATAATGGCGAGGATGCTTGGAAGAGGAGCGGTTAAGGAGAAAGGGATTCAGTGGCCCGTTAGGGTAATTCACGGTGACCTTATCGAGGAGCTTCTAAGCGAGCTACGTAAGAGGGGCGTAGAAATAACTGAAACAGTGACGACTAGCAGGGAGGTCTAGATTTAATTTTTCGAATCTAATTTGTCCCTTTCCAGTAATATTTTTTCTTTTGGAATAACGTCCAAGCACAATTTTCGTATCCCTATTATGATACTAGAGATTGGCCTTTTAGAATATTTATGATTGAGATTGTTTGCTATAGATTATCAGTGATGTGAGTGCGGGCACGTGAAAGACGCAAATCTCGAATAAAACGTCTAGAAAACGGTACTGCGTCCGCTGAATTATCCCAACAATGACCGCTGTGACAGCGAGAACCTGCGTGGTGGTCCTCCAGATGTCGTATTCGCTCATTTCAGGCCCACTTACTTCAGTATTCTGACCTGTTGCAGATCAACAAGAGGGATGTCTTGGAATGATCCATCTGGTAGTGTTCGCCTGATTGTTATGGGCAATACCTTTTCGTCGAGTTCCACCACGGCGATTTCAATGGGATCCACCACGTGATCCGGTAGTGGAGCTAGTATTGGTGCGCCGAGAGAAACCTGCAGGGACCTCGCCCCTACGATTCTTGCCCTCTCAAAGCGGGTCAATTTTGGAGGTCCAATTAATGCGTCCTTTGCCAAGTTAATCATCTTGTAAATTATCAAATCCGGTGCATGCTACCAGACTTGAAACTAAACCTGTAAACAAAAGGCACAGGATATAAACATTGTCCATGAAGTTCAATGAATTCAATGTTAACGTAAAAGAGGGTTCCTTTTGGATTGTTTATTTGAAAATATCTTAGAAAAAAGGGTGTTTTAAGAAATAACCTTATTTTTGATTACCCCGACGTTCTGAACCCCAGATTCTATGACATCTCCGACCTTCAGTAACCCTAACTCGTGGGCTGCACCGACGCCAGATGGCGTACCCGTGGCGAATATGTCTCCAACCTCCAAGGTGATCCCATCGGAGAGAGTGCTGATGATGGTGGGTATATCGAAGATCAGGTCCGATGTGTTGGCGTTCTGCCTCATCACTCCATTGACCTTACACCAGATACCCAGCTTGCCTGGGTCGCCGACCTCGTCGGGCGTTACCAGGTATGGCCCCATCGGGGCGAAGGTGTCCTGGCTCTTTCCACGGTACCACTGGAGGTGCTTCTGCTGGAGAGCCCTAGCCGATATATCCTGCATCACCATGTAACCAGCGATGTGGGAAAGAGCATCCTCTTTCGCTATGTTCTTGCCCTCTTTGCCGATGACAAAGGCAAGCTCAACCTCGTAGTCAAGCCTCTCTGTCGCATTGTGGTATAGAACAGGATCAGTTGGGCCAGTAATCGTGGTGGTTGGCTTCGTGAAGAATACCGGGTGCGGTGGCAGGTCCCTGTCTGACCCACCCTCCTTCACGTGTTCAGCATAGTTTAACCCGAGGCAAACGATGTTCTTCCTGGATCTCGGAATAGGAGCTGCCAGTTTGAGTCCATCAAGCTTAAGGAGACCATCCACATCACCTGCTTTGATCTTGGCCTCGGCTTTCTTGACTGCCTTTCTCGCCTTCTCCATCCCATCGTCACCCATATCGAGAAGGCTCAGCATACAGCATGCACCAGTATCCTTCTTGAGATCAATTATATAATCGCCCGCTACGGCCCCGAGCCCATAGCCCTCTTTCTTGTGGTACGTTAGAATTTTCATGATACCTGATACGGCGCTGTCGTTGATTTAACGTTATTGAGTTTGGGGCAACCCTCAAAATGGGGCTGGAGGTATTATGGGATATGGATATCAAGACACATCAACTGGCCAACAAATCAATACTTGGCACACCTGTCGAGATAATCGATGGCGTATCAGCGGTTGTAGAGCTGATAACGGATGACATCATGGTGATCGATGGAAATGGCTTGGTTCACGGGGGATTCGCCTACGGGTTAGCAGATTATACCGCGATGCTGGCTGTAAATCATCCCAACGTTGTTCTAGGCAGGTCAGAGTCGCGTTTCATCGCACCTGTGCAAGAGGGCGAAAAGATGAGGGCGGAGGCTTATGTTGAATCTGTTGATGGCTCCAAATATGTAGTTAAAGTTGAAATTTCTGTTAACGAAAATATGGTCTTTAAAGGAAAATTTATTTGCTATGTGTTAGATGTACATGTACTTGACAGAGCCTAGTTTCCCGCTTTTAAACCCTCGGCTAACACTTATATGCAATAATTCTGAATATGAGGAAGTTTAAACGGGTGATACCATGCCACTAGTAATTGATCCAACAAAAAACGGTTTCGAGAAAGTACTCCGCGAATATCAAATAGAATCACTAAAACTCATTTGGGCCCACAAAGGCGACGGCATGACCTCAAGGGAGGTCTACCTCGCAGTAAATGAGGTGCTTGGCGCTAAATCAGTAAGCAGAGCATCCATCATCAACTTCCTCAACGCTATGTGCGACGAGGGGGTCCTTGATTTCGAGGAAGAGACAT
>JAUWLH010000153.1 GCA_030613835.1 Candidatus Bathyarchaeota archaeon
ATATGAGCATAACATAAGCAAGGATTTGAGAATGATATGGGGATAGGAAAATTTCGTAGACGTAACAGTATTCTTGAATCAGATGGAAAGACCGTGATAGTAGCCATGGATCATGGTCGAAGCAGATACATTGATGGCATGGAAAACGCAGGTAAACTGATAAACGCTGTTCATAAGGGAGGAGCAGACGCCATCATAATCACGTATGGGCTTTTAAAGCAGGTCTACAGGGAAATTCCTAAAGATCTCGGAATAATCTTGAGCATCCCAATGAATCCAGAACAAGTAGAACTCGCAGCAAAGGTAGACGCACATGCCGTGAAAACAACGTTCTTCGGAGACCTTAAAGACTGGCAGAGACTCGCCCCTCTGGACGAGGTGGCTCTGGCATGTGACGAATACGGAGTATTGTTCATGCCCGAGATAGTGCCCATCGATAAAGAAGGTACGTATCTGAGGGATGTAAAGCTTCTTCAACATTCTGTTCGGATGGCAGCCGAACGAGGGGGTGACATTGTTAAAACAAGCTACTGCGATGGGTTCATGAAGGTTGTTAAAGCCTCACCGATACCAGTTGTTATCCTCGGTGGGGCGAAGATGGACAACGACAGGGATGTTCTTGAGATGATATATGCGATGGTCAAGGCGGGAGGAAACGGGGTCGCTTTTGGGCGTAACATCATACAACACAAAAGCCCAGAGAAGATCGTTCGCGCAGTAAGCGATATTATCCATGATGATGCCTCGGTAGAGGAAGCGCTTCAACGGCTAATGGTAGGGTAGCGATGTGCCCTTACCTCCTCTCAGTTGATGTGGGAAGCAGTGTATGTAAAACAGTGCTTTTTGATGAAAAATTCCGGATCAAAGCCAAGACCTCGGAGGAGATTACCTCATATCACCCCAAGCCCCACTGGGGGCAGCAGGAACCAGATGAATGGTTCACCGCGGCGGTGACCACAATACAGAGGTTAATCTCTGAATCTAGAGTTGTTCCATCAGATATTATAGGGATCGGAGTAAGCGGTCAATCTCATGGCCCGGTGTTACTAGACGAATCGAACAAGCCCTTATACCCATGTATTGTTTGGGCTGATCTAAGGTGCGTCGAAGAAGCGAAACAACTATCTGTGCAAGTAGGTAGAGAGGAGTCTCCATATTATACGCCAAGTAAGCTCTTCTGGTTGAAGCGAAACGAGCCGGAGATATGGAGTAGAGTAGCGAAAATCGTGTTACCGAAAGACTATGTCAGAGGTCAGTTCATAGGCAAGATGGTGACAGACGAGACCGATGCCAGATTCACCATGATGTACAACGTGAAGACAAGAAAATGGAGCTCAAAACATCTTAAAGCCCTAGAGATTGAGGACAATATATTTCCAGAAGTATATCCATCCGATAAAATCGTCGGAACCATATCCCAGCGAGCCGCAGAGCAGACAGGGCTCAAGGAAGGTACGCCCGTCGTCGCGGGAGCGGGAGACTCCACATGTGTAATACTTGGACTACGTCCTGTGATGAAGCCCAGAAGAGCCCTTATATACCTCGGGACAGCCCCCGCGTTCCTAGCCGTCTTCAATGACCCGTTGCCTGGTCAGCCGCAGAGAAGCTGGGTGAACCTGAAGGAAGGGCATCTTTACGGTCAGTTTATGAGCGTTGGTGGAGCGTCTCTTAGATGGCTCAAGGATACGTTCAAGATGGGAGATTTGGACACGGTTAACCCTTACAAGGTTCTCGATGAGGAGGCGGAAGCTATGCCTGTTGGCTCGGATGGGCTTACTTTTCTTCCTCACATTATGGGTGAGCGAGGCCCAGCATTGAAACCAGAAGCACGGGGGGTGCTTTATGGGTTATCTGTCGGTCACACGCGAGGACATGTGGTCCGGGCGGTTTTGGAAGGCGTTGCGTTTAACCTGCGGTGGATGTATGAATCTATGGGTGCTGAGGGGCTGATAGATGAACTCATAGTCAGCGGTGGAGGAGCCAACAGCAGGATATGGAGAAGTATCATCTCAAACGTCTTCAGGATGCCAGTATACCGGCCAAGCTGCACAGAGACTACCGCGCTTGGGCTTGCCTTCCTAACGAGCGTAGGGACAGGCATGTATAGACGCTTGAAAGAGGCATCTGATATGGCTGAACTGCATATACTTGACTGTCAGGAACCTCAAACAGAGGTGAGTAGTCTTTATAAAATCAGTTATAAACGATATATGAAACTCGAAAAAACGGTTGCCCCGTTATATAATTACAAGGAGGAATAAGATGAAAGCATCAATGCTTAACGGATACATGGATTTAACGATAGAAGAAGTTGAAACCCCGGTTGCGGGTGAAGACGAGATAGTGTTCAAGGTCATGGCTTGTGGAATATGCCCAAGCGATGTACGTAGATGGAATGGAAACCGAAACGTAACCCACAAACGTATACTGGGACATGAGTCAGTGGGGGAAGTCACTGAACTAGGTGACAAAGTAGAGGGGCTTGAAGTCGGTGACAGGATCGTCAGGGATTGGAGAAACACATGTGGCACCTGCTATTACTGCAGGAAAGGGTTGTACAACTTCTGTCTGGAAGCGGAGACCCTTTCAAGACTCGGGTTTCTTGGCGGTTTTTGTGAGTACAGCAAGGTCAAGGATCCAGTATACAGAAAGATACCCGATAATGTATCCTACGATGAAGCAGCGTTCACTGAGCCCCTCGCGTGCTGTATCAACGGTATACATCAAAGCAACATAGAGATGGGAGATGATGTAGCCATCATCGGATGCGGACCCATAGGGCTACAGCTACTTCAGTTGAGCAAGGCGAGGGGCGCGAGAATCATCGCCATAGACCTTAAAGAGGATAGGATACAACTGGCTCGAAAACTGGGCGCACACGACATCATCAACGCCAGAGATCAGAACACAATCCAGACAGTAAAGGACTTAACAGAGGGCCGCGGAGTCAATGCCTCGATTGTGGCAGTAGGCGGAGCGATCCCTATCAAGAATGGGTTGGATATCCTCGATTACGAGGGCACCCTGAACATCTTTGCTGGGACATACCCAAAAACAGAGATACCCATTGACCCCAACCCCCCACACTATAAGCACCTGAAGATTACGGGAAGTCACGATTTTACCCCCCACGACTTTTCTACAGCCCTCAAACTCATCGAGAAAGGCATCGTGGACGTGAAATCCCTCATCAGTCACCGGTTACCCCTTGAGGAAACCCAGAAAGGCTTTGAGATAGTCTCCAAACAGGAAGGGCTCAAGGTTATAATCAAACCTCACCAGTAGGCGACCCAGAATGGTTATTTCCCATCTCAAACAGATACTAGGCGAACGATACGTCACAGACTCCCCCCTCGAGGTATACGCCAACACACTAAGCGTAAGCCCAAACCAAGAGGTCTACATAGTCAGACCCAAGAACACATGTGAAGTATCAAAGATCGTTAAACTCGCGAACCAAAGAAAACTTCACGTGATCCCACGCGGTTTTAGCACACGAAGCTCAGCCTCGCCCTTCAGTAAAGTATCCAGCGGCATCTTCATGGACATGACAAGGATGCAGACCATCCGATGTGTAGATCCCGGGTCGATGACAGTCACCGTTGAGGCGGGATGCAGCATCGCTAAAGTCAACTCAACTTTAGCGCCTAAGGGATACCGGGTTATCGAGGGAACCCTCTGCCCATACTGCGCCTCAGTGGGAGACACTATGGGTTATGGACCGGGAGAAAACAAGTACGGACCCCGCCAGGAACAGGTACTAGACTTGGAGGTGGTGTTACCCTCAGGAGAGATATTACAGACAGGTACAGCGGGGATGGGCTCAGGCCACCTAGCCAAATATCTTGGACCCGACCTAACGGGTCTGTTCCTTGAGGCTGGTGGAAGCCTCGGCGTGGTGACGGCTGTGACCTATAAGATGTATAAACTACCTGAGTACATTGATTACGCTAACTATGAGTTTAGGGACGTGAACCACCTCGTAGCATTCATGGAACGGCTAATGCAGGAGGGTTTAACACATCTGCCTAGCCTCTATGAGATATATTTCTGGCCTGGTGCGACATTTATGATCTGGGAGAAAATACCCCACATCAGGGATCAAAACAGAGAGTTTACCAGGATTTTCGACAGGTGGAACGGGAACTACCCAAGCGATGTCATCGGGATCGTTTTTGAGGGGACGCAAAAACAAGTTGAATACGAGAAACAACGCACCTATAATATCGCAGTTGAATGTGGCTCAACAGGAGACATAGGTGTCGAGCCAATCAAAGACCACTACATAGATAGGATCTGGGACGGCAACACCAAAGCCCATGAGGACTCAGGCGCCACTGCCACGGGTTGGGCGGAGCCAATCTTCAGGTGCCGCGGAGACCAGTACCCAGTCGCTAAGAAACTAACTAAGGAGGCAGCGGAGGCGAACGGGTTCAAAACGGGATACAATTACTGGAGAGGAGCAAGGCTCGGGCC
>JAUWLH010000130.1 GCA_030613835.1 Candidatus Bathyarchaeota archaeon
ACCAAGAAACCCCATGACATCGACCCCCGACAAAGAGATAGACTGCCTCGGACTGTACTGCCCCGAACCAATATTCAGGGTCAGAACCGCCCTTGACGATCTTGATAAGGGACAGATACTCAAAGTAACGGCCGACGACCCAGCAGCCGAGGAGGACTTGAAGCGCCTAGCCAAAAGGCTTGGCCACGAGGTCATGGAGATAACTCACGACGGCGATGAGGTAACCCTTGTCATAAAGAAATAGCTGACTTATTCACACATATTATTCTAAAAACTAATTTTCGTCGCTAGAAATCATGTGATTACCATTGTCACGGTACAAACGATATCTTTCTGTCTTCGTATGTTCCAGCTGAGGATATCATCGAGCTGCTTCATGGAGCCCGTTTCAACGAGGAGGATTATGTCGTGATCCCCCGTAACTATGTGCGCTTCCTTCACGCCAGGGATTTTCCTCAATCCCTCAAGTACCTGGCGCTCCTTCCCTATCTTAGTGTTGACGAGAACCCAAGCTTGATTCATCATACTCCATGGTTTCCAAAACATCGCTGGAATATTTCTGTTATGTTTTTCACCAAACAGGAAATATGCGGGCGATTTCATCTCTGTTATTCTTTAAATAACCCGCTTCTCCCTAGGATACAACCATGTCCGATATTCTCAAGGTGTACATGGACAACGGGGCGGGAAAACCTGTTGATCCTAAAGTTCTAGACGAGATGAACCTGTACCAGACTGAATTTTACGGAAACCCAGCCTCGTTCCACACCAAGGGCTTCGAGGCGCTCACGGCCCTCAAAACCGCTAGGGAGCGGGTGGCCACGCTCATCAACGCGGACCCCAAGGAGATCATATTCACCTCGGGGGCCACAGAGGCAAACAACCTAGCCTTGATCGGCGGCGTGCGAAGATACAAGAAGCGTGGGACGAAAGTGGTCATCTCAGCGGTTGAGCACATAAGCGTTATCAACATCACCAAAGTACTCAGGAGAGAGGGGTTCACAGTTGAGCTTTGTCCCGTGGATGAGCACGGAGTCATCAAGCTGGAGGAGCTAGAGAAAATGGTGGACGATGACACTGTCATGGTCTCCATCATGGTGGCGAACGGCGAGATAGGAACCATCCAGCCTATTAAGGAAGCGACCGAGATCGCCCACAGTCATGAGGCTCTTTTCCACACTGACGCGACTGCTGCTATGGGGCAGATCGACCTGGATGTCAGGCACTCGGACGTGGACTATATGACCCTGTCCAGCAACGATATGTACGGCCCAAGGGGGGTCGGCGCACTCTACATCAAGACGGGGGTCCGTCTTACCCCCCTGATGATAGGAGGTGGGCAAGAGCAGGGGGTTCGCTCAGGCACGGAAAACGTCGCGGGGATAGTCGCGATGGGAAAGGCTGCCGAGATAGCCAAGGAGGAACAGGAGGGAGAATCCAAGAGGCTCAGCGAGCTCAGAGACGCGCTCATTAAGGGTATGCTGAAAGCCATACCCGAGAGCTACCTGAACGGCCACCCGGAGAATAGGCTACCCAACAACGCCAATATCCGGTACAGTTTCATCGAAGGCGAGGCACTCATCATGAGCCTGGACGCCATCGGTGTCCAGCTCTCAAGTGGAAGCGCGTGCGCTGCAAAGACGCTTGAGCCCAGCCACACACTGCTGGCGTGCGGCTTAAAGCACGAGGAAGCGCACGGGAGCCTGGTCTTTACGTTGGGAAAGAATAATAATCGCCGACAGGTGGATTACGTTATACAGGAGCTGCCGGGAATAGTGAACAGGCTTAGAGCCATGTCCCCCCTGACGCCTGAGGAGCTAAGATAATGTATAGCGAAAAAGTATTGGAACACTTTAAGCATCCCCAGAACGTGGGTGAGATGAAGGACGCCGACGGCACGGGAACCGTAGGCAACCCCGTCTGTGGCGATATGATGTCAATGTACATCAAAGTCAAGGACGACACGATCGAGGAAATCTCATTCAAGACATTCGGGTGTGGTGCGGCTATCGCAACCAGCAGCATGACCACAGAGTTGGCCAAGGGAATGACCCTCGATGAGGCAATGGAGCTATCGAGGCAAGATGTCGCGGAGGCACTGGACGGCCTACCTCCGGTAAAGATGCACTGCAGCAATCTAGCAGCAGATGCTCTACATGAGGCCATCAAGAACTACAGGGAGAATAAGGAGAAATGAGTGAAAAGATAAAGTGCGGTATCTGCGGGATGATTGCTGAGGGCGATGATTGCCAGTTGATGACAGTCATTGTAGACGAGGAAGGAAAGGAGACCAAGGTCTGCTGCCACCACGTCACCGATGGTAAAGAATAATTCCCTATTTTTAACAATTTTTTCAATTAATCGCAGTCAAGTGTGTATCTATTTAACCTCGTGTTCAGTGTATCCGTTTTGACTAAACAGAGTGGTTATGGTTGAGGAGAAACGCATTAAACAGTCATTCTATATAGAGAAAACAGTAAAGATAATTAAGCAGCGGAGCTAACAGTTGCTGCAAGGAGTAATTAAATTGGACAAGGAAAGGCTGGCAACCCGCATCAGTATCATATTTAATGCTCCGTTAATGATGCTAGTCACGTTCATACCCCTGATAATAACCTACGGCCAGGGAAACAAGTGGACCCTATTTTTCATCACCAGTTTTTTCGGGTGCTTTTTGCCCATGTTAAGCGTTTTCGCGTTCCTCAAGTTTGGGGTCATCAGTGATTTCTATGCCTCCAACAAGGACGAGCGTTTCTTACCGTTCATGACAACCATCGGCAGTTACCTGATTGGCTTGGCTCTGCTGATAAGCGTAAATTCCCCTGGACCCGTGACAGCGCTGATGGCATCGTACATTGTCAATGGCCTCGTGATGGTTTTTATCACTTTGAAATGGAAGATCAGCATACATGCCTCGGGCATCGCGAGTCCCATCATGGCACTGATATTCTTCCTAGGATCAAGCCTTATCCCTCTAGTTATATTGTTTTTACCGGTTGCATGGGCCAGGCTTGAGTTGAAGGCACACAGCAAGTGGCAGCTCACCATGGGGGCCGTGGTAAGCGGCATACTGACATGGATACAGATGGGGCTGTACACTAACTACATTTTCCTGATGTAGAAAAAGGGAAAAAATTATTCCTTTACCTTCTTGGCAACATTTACGCCAAACTCGTAGGCAATCTTCCACTCATCATCGGTGGGCCTAAATGTCACGTCTATATCGCTCTCCATGATCTCGATGCCGGCTAGCTGCATCTGTTCCTCCACCAGTTTCTTGGCACCACCCGCCCAGCCATAGCTGCCGAAACCCGCCCCGAACTTGTTCATGGGTTTGAGTCCTCTCATGTAGGCCAGGAAGCTTGCTACTGGTGGGAAGACATTGTTGTTCAGCGTGGGGCTTCCAACGAGGACCGCTCTTGCCTCAAGTATTGCCGCCATCACGTCGCTACGGTGGCGGCTGGTCAGGTTGAAGACCTTGCACTCGACTCCTTCAGACCCCACGCCCTCGGCTATGGCGTAGGCCAGGTTCTGGGTGCTCTTCCACATTGAATCATACGCGATGACCACCTTCTCCTTGTTCTCGCCGGCGACCCAGCTGATGTACTTCGTCAGGATGTCCCCGATGTCCTTCCTCCAGATGACGCCGTGACTCGGCGCGATCATATCAATGGTCACACCGTCCAGGGCCTTCAACGCCCTGTCGACGCTCCTGTTGAGGGGCATCAGTATGTTGGCGTAGTAGGTCAACGCCTCCTGCCACAGCTCATCTTGGTCAACTTGGTCGTTGAAGCGACCTGTCGATGCTATATGCTGGCCGAAGGCATCGTTGCTGAGGAGAAGCTTGTCCTCCGGGATGTAGCTTACCATGCTGTCAGGCCAGTGGGCCATGGGCACAGGTACGAATGTGATGGTCTTATCACCTAGATTTACCTCGGGCATCTCCTTGGTCGTTGTGATGGGGATGTCGCCGTGGTACTTTGTGATGATCTTCTGTCCATGCGCCGTGGCTATGATCTCTGCTTGGGGCGCCTCCTCCCTGTGGAACCTGGCTAGGCTGCCCGAGTGGTCGGGTTCAGCGTGGTTGCTTATGATGTAATCGATCTTGGCTGGGTCCACTATCTCCTTGATATGCCGGAGCATGGTCTCGTAGAACGGCGCCTTCACGGTGTCTACAAGGGCTATTTTGTCCGATACGAGCAGGTACGAGTTGTATGTCGTGCCCCTGTGTGTGATGTATCCGTGGAAGTTATTGATATCCCAGTCTACGGCCCCCACCCAGTAGACTCCCTCTTTTAGCTGGATCATAATATCACTATCAGCTTCGATCCAACGGGTCACACGATAAAAGGGTAACCCCTTTTGTCAAGGTTCATAATCCGCGAATGAATATCAGTGATTATGGGTGTTTCAAAAAGGACAAGTGTAATTGTCGTAGGTGTTGTCGCGGTTTTAGCGATACTAGCTGCCTTCAATACGCAGGACTTTTTCAGAAGCGACAACTACGGTGATGTAACGGTTAACGAGGCATGGGGCCTCATCCAGAACAAGCCCGGGCTGGTGATTCTCGATGTCAGGACACAGTCCGAGTACGATGAAGCCCATATCGAGGGGGCCATCCTAATCCCAGTGCAGGAGCTACCTGAAAGGCTTGATGAGCTGAGTAAGAACGACGGGATTCTGGTTTACTGCCGCACTGGTAACCGCAGCAGCACGGCGGTGGGGATAATGGAAGATGATGGCTTTTCCAAGATATACCACATGAATCAGGGGATCAGCGTCTGGCTCTCCGAGGGTCTCCCGGTAGTTTGAGTTAGTTTATTACGAGCCACACCACCTTTTGCGGCATGGAACTCCGCCAGCTTGACTTGGTCTACGTCAGTTTCGCCATCTTCCTGGTGGCCACGGCGTACCAGTACATGAGACCCAAGGGCGAGCGCAACTACACGAGTATTAAGGTAGCCGAGGCGTACGATGTGATCAAGGAGGGCGGTGACATCTATGTCCTCGATGTCAGGGCGAGGGATGAGTACAGGAAGGGGCACCTGAGGAGCGCCAAAAACATTC
>JAUWLH010000007.1 GCA_030613835.1 Candidatus Bathyarchaeota archaeon
CCGTAGCCCACTCCATGATCTTATCTCTCACGGGGTTCTCGATTGCCCCCCTCAGGAATAGCGCGGCGGATCCAGGGATGAAGACCTCTATCGAGCCGTGTCCGAACTCGCTGAAGTTTACGTGTGTCGCGTGGATCCAGCACATCTCCATCAGGGTACAGACGGCGAACTGGTATGCGAGGCCGTAGTTGATTCCGCCGCCCAGGACGAACATCTCGGTCCGGTCCTTCATTGCTAGGCCCTGCTTCCTCGCCCTCTTCTTGGCCGATGGGATCATGGGCAGCAGCTTGTCCAGGATGTTATCGATGGTTTCAATCATCGCGTCACCTATCACATAACCATTCTCCCTGAATATCGAGCCAAATATGTAGTACATACTGGCCAGCTTGCCGAAGGTTACCCCCGGCGCGTCCCAGCCATATGGGTAATCGGCCTCCTCGTTGATCAAGGACTCCGTTTTCTGGGTCAAACCTACTGTTTCCCCTCCCTGCTCCTTGAACCACCTCATGGCCTTCAGGACCTCTACTGTCTTGCCCGACTGGCTGATGAAGACTCCGGCAGCTTTCTCGTCAACGGCGACCGGCTTCCTCTCCAGGAAATCCCATGAGCTGAAGTTGAACACGGGGACCTTGGTGTACTTCTCGGCGATGTAGCGTAAGGGATACTGGACGCTGTAGCTGCCTCCGCTCCCCACCATGTAAAACCGTTCGTGGCTGGAGAGCTTCCTGCCTGTCTCGATCAGTAACTCCTTCTTGGACTGGACTGCCTTGATGGTATTCTCGGTTACCTCGGGCTGTAACCAGTACGGCTTGTAGTTTTCCTCTGTCAGATACTTGATGGGCTCGGACATGGACATCACTGTTGCCCAGAGAACAATGGTTAAGATATTAAAAGAGTTGGACTAGCTAGAGCTCTAACTTGAGGGCTTCCTTTAGGCCCTTGTAGCGGTTCCTAATGGTGACCTCGGTCACGCCCGCTGCGTCCGCGATCATCTTCTGTGTCCGCTTTTCGTCGTTCATCACGCACGCGATGTAGAGCGCCGCAGCGGCCAGTCCCATGGGGTCTTTTCCGGCCGTTGTCTTCATCTCCTCTGCCTTCCGGAGGATATCTACCGCCGCTTGCTGTGTGTTCTCGCTGATATCGACCTTTGCCGCGATCTTGGGGACACGGTATTGTGCCTTGGGGATGGGCATACTCATCTTCAGCTCCCTGAGGAGTAGCCTGTAACACCTCGCAAGGTCCTTCTTCTCGATTGTGCTGTGTTCGCTCAGCTCACGCAGGGTCCTAGGTGTACCGGTTACCCTGCAAGCCGCATATAGACTGGCGGCCGCGATGGCGCTGATGCTCCTACCTCGTACAAGTCCCTTCTCAAGGGCCTTCCTGTAGATGACGGCTGCCCTCTCCTTTACGGACTTTGGGATGTGGAGCTTATCTGTGAGCCTGCTTAGTTCTGTCATGGCATGGCTCAGGTTCCTGTCTACGCTGCTCTGATAGCTTGACCTGATATGCCATTTCTTGAGCCTGAGCATCTGGAACATGGTTTTTGTGGGAATGGTCCTCCCGAAGGCGTCCTTGCCCACTTGCCCGATCATAGTACTCAGTCCTTTGTCGTGAACGCTAAAGCTTAGTGGCATCCCTACACGGCTGCGTGACTCACGTTCATCCTGGCTGAATGCCCGCCACTCTGGGCCCTCATTAATCATGCTATCCGCCATTACAAGGCCACATGTTCCGCATATACGCTCACCAGATCTGCCATCGATAATAATCTGCTTGCTCCCGCACTCGGGGCACATGTCGGTACTGGCTTCCATTTTTGAATTTCTTTGCACTTATTTCACCTTTTGTGAGTCACGGGAATCTAACAATTCCTCTTGGAATTGTTTTCGCGTGAAGGGTAGCGATACAGCAACAATCGCGTATATAAAGCATTCGGTCATACTTATCATAGTTTCTATACCAAATGACGTAATTGCTAGTATATAATTAAACAATTCAATACCTATTATACAAATTTGATGTGTTATTTATAAATAAATGTACGGTGGCACCCTTTTTATCGCGTAGATGAGCCTTCTCGGTATGGCAAATATACCGAAAGTCAAGATAGCCGTGCTGGGGGGCAGCACGACTATAGGCGCGAACTTCCCCCGCGCGTACCAGGGGGTCAAGGTGATCGCCGATGACCTTGTTTTTGATACGCCTTTCGGACCCACGGCACCCTTCACCCACGCCGAGGTCGATGACAAGGAGTTCCTCTACGTTGATTTCCACGGCATCAACAGGCAGATCAGGAACACGGGGCCGGACAGCAGTGGCGAGAGAGTCTTTTATGTGCTCTGGAAGGCTGGGGTCAGGAAGGTGATAGGCACGGCGTTGTGTGGTTCCACGAACAGGCTCTTGGACCCTGCGGACGTGGTTATTCCAGATGACTTTGTGGATTTCACCACGAAGCGGCCCCAGATGTTGATGGTGAACCTGCAGGACCTGGGCCACGATGTTCCAAGATACAGCTACAGGCTGTACCAGCCGACATGCCCGATGCTGAGTGATAGCCTGGTGGTATCATGTGAGGAGGCGGGTTTCCCAAGGGTCTTCAAGAGGGGCATCGTGGGCGTGGCGGAGGGGCCTAGGCTTGAGAGCCCCGCTGAGATCAGGCTCAGATACCAGAACCTGGGCATCGATATCGTGACCATGAACTTTGTGCCAGAGGTGTTCTTCGCAAGAGAGCTTGGGATGTGCTACGCTGCCATCGAGCTGGTGTCCAACTACGGTGAGGGCTTGATCGATCCCCGTTGGGAGGGCAACACGGCGTTCAAGGAGTTCCAGAAGAGGTGGAGCGCCCCTGCCTCGGAGGCTATCCTGGGGGCATTGAGGGCCATGGACCCGGACAACAACTCCTGTGGCTGCGGCTCGTACCGCTGGGAGAGCATCCTCCTCTAATATTGCTTCAAGTAGCATGCAATAAAAAAATATTTTTATACAATGGGGTCTGGTGCTTACCCCTGAGTGATATCAAGGCAATTGTTGGAGGCGTTCTCATAGACGGGAGTGGTTTTGAGCCGGTAGAGGACTCAATTATTATCATTAAAGGGGATATCATCGAAGCGGTTGGCTTGAAGCTCAAGTACAGTGTGCCCGATGGCGCGGAGGTCATCGATGCATCGGGGATGACGGTGATGCTAGGACTCATTGACGCCCATGTCCATTTCAACGATAGCAGAAACCACATCTTCGCAGAGAGATCATGCCCACGTCTGGGCTGAGGCTACTTGGGGCGGCGGAGGACGCGTATGATGCACTGAAGGCTGGGTTCACGACTATGCGCGGCATGCATGGTGCACAGGCGCTGGACCTGAAGAAAGGGATCGCGGAAGGCACCATCAAGGGGCCGAGGATCAAAGCGTCAGGTCACGCGTTGAGCCAGACCTTCGGCCACAGCGCGCGTATTATTTCATGGATGATGCTCAGGAAGGATGATTATTTAAGGTCATGAAGGGGCTCTCGTGGTGGTTAATATGATAAAAGTTTCAGAGGAGATCAAGGAAGCCTTCAATACCCAGAGGGTCATCCCGATGGCCACCGTAAACAGCGAAGGCACGCCGAACGTCATCTACGTGGGCATGTGGTGGTGGGAAGGAGACGACACAGTATGCGTTGTCAACAATTATCTCAACAAGACGTTGCAGAACATCGAGGACAACGGAAAGGTCAGCTTCGTATGCTATGGCAAGAACGGTAGCTTCCAGATCAAGTGCGAGGCAAAGAACAAGACTGAGGGGTCCATCTATGAGAAGGGAGTCAAGGTCGCAAAGGACCGCGAGAAGCCATATCCAGGCAGGTCAACTGTTGCATGTAAGGTCGTCGAGGTCTACCAAGGAAGCGGTGGAAAAGGAGCGGGTGATAAAATCGCCTAATTTTTTTAGATAACAAACTTGTTGGGCTCTTCCTCTCGCTGCTTGCCCAGTCCCTTCTGGAGACCGCTATCGGTGATCTCCCTGTCGTATTCCACAAACTGGGTGACCATGTCTATGAGCTGGTCGCTCATCTCCAGGAGCTCCTCCTGTGTGAACTGGCTCATGACCTCCGGGCTGTTGACCCACTGCATCCAGCCGCCGAGGCTCTGGCTGAGTGCCCCGAAGCTGAATCTCATGCCCTTGACCAAATCAAGTCGGTCCAGGTCCCTCTGGCTCTTGAGTTGTTCAAGCTTTTCTATCGTCTTCTGCAGCCTGTCTGTCCAGCTTACATTCATTTTCAGTCTCGGTATCTAGGATTTGGCTTGTAATAAGCTGTGTGGGTCATATGATCATTTAAATTCGGGCTAGGCGGGTTAATGGTTGGTTGCCGGGGTCGCTTAGCCTGGTAGAGCGCCAGCCTGGAAAGCTGGTGTCCGTTTCGGACTCAAGGGTTCGAATCCCTTTCCCGGCGCCACTTTTTCGGTACTTGTGGGTTGTTACTTGGTAAATTTTTTATAGTGGATGGATGAGGTGGGAACTAGTGGGCGTATTTCCCCGCGTTAGGCGCCGGTGTTTCGATTCTGTTATTAGGTTAGACGCGGAAAATACTCCAGTGTTTTAGATGGTAAGGATACTTGAGGGAATTTACAGCATCGACCACAGCGCCGACGGGAACCACAGCATGGAGAGTTGGATTCTTGATTGCGAGAAGACCATCCTCGTTGACGGGGGTATGACCGGCGAGCACGTCAAGGGGATCGGGACGGAGTTGGAGTCCATGGGCAAGAGTTGGAAGGACGTTGACCTCATACTCATCACCCACAAGCACGGGGACCACATTAACAACCTACCCGAGCTGGTGGAGCTCACGGGGGCACCTATAAAGGCTCAGAGGCTTGAGGCCCCGCTGATTGAGACCGCCAAAGGCGTCAAGGTGGGGGAGCTTGAGGACGGCGAGGTGTTGCCTTACTGTGGAGGCATTGAGGTCATCCACGTGCCCGGCCACAGCGAGGGGAACAGCTGCTACTACTTGAAGGCGAGGGGGACCATCATCGCCGGGGATACCATATTCGCGGACGAGGCGGGGGAGCTGATGCCGCCTCCTGAGAGGTACTGCCTGGACGTGGAGCAGGCCACTAGTGGAATGAGGCGGCTCCTTAACTATGATTTTGACAACCTCATTTACACCCACGGCAAGGACATCATCGGGGGCGCCAAAGATAGGGTCAGAGCCCTGGTGGAGAAGCACAGCTAGATCATCGAAGGTGATAACTACCCTTCCAGCCCTTTCTTTCCTCCATGGTGGTCAGGCCGCGGTGGTGGAGCTACAACTACACCGTTTTGATGATTACGTGGATGGGCTGGATCAGCATATACCTAGCTCGCTCGGTCCTGCCACCGGTTCTGCCGGTGCTCACCGAGGAGATGGGCCTGACTCACGCCCAGAGCGGTCTGCTTGAGACAGCGTATCTCATTGGTTACATAATAAGCAAGGTCCCGGCGGGGAGGTTCAGCAGACGTTTTGGCGCAAAGAAAGTCTTGGCCGGCAGCATGGTTGGGTACGGTGCATCAACCCTTCTCATCTCCTCTGCACAGGGCTACACCCACGTGTTCATCCTTCGATTCCTGGTGGGCCTCTTTCAGGGGGTTCACCTTCCAGTCGCAAACGCTCTGCTGAGTGACCGTTTCGGTTCGAAGCAGGGCAGGGCCATAGGGTTCAACGAGTCCGGTGCGAACGTGGGCAACACCCTAGCTTTCCCGGTCGCAGTCAGTATCCTATCCGTCTGGGGCTGGAGGGTGGCATTCATCGCGTTATCAATACCCGCCTTTCTTCTGGCTGTCGTGACCTTGACATTGATGAAACCGGAGGAGGAAGGCAGTGATGTCTCGGAAACATCGAACGGTGATCTGAGGGAGTATTCCAAGGTTCTTATCCCCCTTGCCCTGAGCCACGCGACCTACAACCTGGTCCTGAGAACCACGTTCACGTTCATGCCGTCCTTCCTAGTTGAGTTCAGGGACATGACGGTGGCCTCCGCGGGCTTCCTCGCCATGGTCCTACCATTCGCGGGTATTTTTGCCAAGATGGGAAGCGGCTTCATCCTTGAGAGGCTGGGGCCCAAAGCGTCCATCACAGGGGCATCCGCGTTGAGCGCCGTGTTCCTAGCGGGGCTGACGATGGGCCCTGGCGAGTTATGGGTTGGGTTGAACCTTATGATCCTCGGCCTGACCCTGTACAGCTACTCGCCGATAATCTACTCCTCAACAACCGGATCGCTCCCATCCAACCTGAAACCTGTTGGGCTAGGGGTGGTCACCATGTTCGGTAACCTTGTTGGGGCTATCTCAATCTCGGCCGTGGGCACATTGATAGATTCCAGCGGCTACAGCCTCGCGTTCATAGTCATAGCAGTAGTAACATTAGCCAACTCCGCCCTGATTCACCTATCATTTCCTAAGGTAGAAATACGGTGATCATCGGCGCTGGGGTCTACATTAACTCCTCAACCGAGCGAAGTGAAGTTGTCATCTTCACCTCGGTGGATCAGATATACTCCGAGCCAGTTCTGGAGAAATATGAGGAGGAGATGGGGATCAAGGTCAAGGCCGAGATCGAGGCGTACGACCTCACTGAGTCCGGCCTATTCTGAGCGAAGACACTGATGAACGTCCACAACAAGGTGAACATCATATCAGTGGGCTTCAACGAGAGCGGCAGCCCTGCGAGGAAAGGGGACGCCTTCATCAAGTCGGACCAGGTGCTATGGGCCATCGCCGTGGAGTCTGGGAGCGCGGTCTTCTCATCCATGGACCTTGATACCGCAACCGAGATCGTGTACGAGTTGATGACGCCTGCCATGCCAGAGGAGAAGGCCCTTACCGAAGAGGCAGCTGCCCAGGTACCCAAGTGCTCCAAATGCGGCAAGCCCGTCACGTGGGTTGAGCAGTACAAGCGGTGGTACTGTTACAGCTGCCAGGAGTACCTGGAAGCTTAATTTTCTCTAGTCAAGGTAATCCTTGACCATTTTCTCAACCATTTCAGCTATAGCTGGGCTTGCTGTCAATCCAGGGCTCTCGATTCCTATGAGGTTGATGAAGCCGGGCAGCCCCTTGTCCTCCTCGTGTCGGATCACGAAATCCCTCACCGGGTCCCCTGGCCCCTGTAGCTTGGAGCGTATCCCTGTCATGTCAGGGTGCAGGTTCTCCATCCTGACGGATGGAAAATACTCGATTATGTCCCTCCAGAATGGCTCCTTCTCGGATTCAACGGCGTAGTTGATCTCGTCAACATAGAAGGCGTTGGGGCCAAACCTGAGCCTGCCCGTGAGGTCGGGAACGCTGTGGATGCCCAGGCTGGCAGCGTCCTGCGGTGGAGGTGGGTAGATCAACATCAATGCGGGCGGCTTCCCCGTGAGGCTGAAGTACTCCCCTTTGCTCCAGTGGAGCCTGTACCCCTCCTTGTCGATATCAACCCCGGCCATCTCGGCAATCCTGTCGCAGTAAAGGCCCGCGCTGTTGATGACTACCCTGGACTCGATCTCGAATGGCTCGCCCCCGCTGTTCATTTTAATGATATAGCCGTCCCCGGTCTGCCCGATCCCTACGACCTCGGTGTCAAGCACCAGCGGGTCGCTACCAGCTTTCCTGCGAGCCTCCCTGTGGAAGTGATCCATGAGGCCGTGGGCGTCCACGATGCCTGTGCTCGGGCTCAGAATGGCATGATCTGCCCTGACGTTGGGCTCCAGCTTCTTGATCTGGTCGGCGTCGATCATCTCAAGGTCCCTGGCGCCGATGGATTTCGCGTGCTTGATTATCCTATCGAGCTGGGCCACCTCGATCTCGCCGTTGCCCACGATGAGCTTGCCGCATTTCTTGTAGGGCACCTTGTGCTGCTCGCAGATATCGTAGATCATGGGGTTTGCTTTGACGCAGAGCTCTGCCTTCAGGGTCCCCGCGGGGTAGTATATGCCAGCATGGATTACCTCGCTGTTCCTGCTGCTGGTCCCCTGCCCGTAGACCTCCTCTTTTTCGAGGATGTACATCTCCCTTCTCTTGTCCGCTATGGCTGCCCCTATTGCCAGCCCCACGACCCCCGCGCCGATGACCACTATGTCTACTTTGTCCAAGCCTGATCCAAATGAGAAGGTGCTACTGGCTTAAAATTATAATCTAAAAGAAAATATGGTGAAAGGGTTAAGCTTCTTTATACCATTCCTCAGGCGCGCTGTCCTTCTCGGGGTCGTATCCCGCTGGCAGGATTGCCTCGATGCCCAAGATTTCGGTGATGAATACCTCTACAACTCCCTTGACGATGCTTCCCTCAGTCAGGTGCCCACCGACTGTCGGAACGTCCCACGCGCCCCCGATGGCGTAGTGGATGGCTGGGAACGGTGTGGGCTTGCCGTTCTCGATCCTAGTGTGGATCATGCCGTTCATGCTGATGAGCATGCTCAGGTTCTCAAAGGTGGCTGTCCTCTCCATGTGCCAGTTCTCCGGGTTCTCGGTGTCCGGGACCCAGAAGTACATCTTGGCGGGATTGAATCCACCCATGAACGCCGCGTGGATCTTGCCGAAAGTGATTTCCTTGTCGATGGCAAACTTCTGGATGGCCTTGTAGACATCGGCCCCAGTGGTCAGCCTAATGATGAACTCTCTACCCCTCTTGCACTCTACATAGTGATACTGATCGACGCTTGTGGCCTCGCTCTCCCATGTTTCTTTCATTGTAAACCGAGAATACAGTGCGGTGAATGTGTATAATATTTTTCACGTGAAAATGGAATAATATTCAATAAAATCCAGTTTAGACAAAGAGTTGGGGTTTAGTTAACCCTCAAGAGTTCATCGAGGATTCCGAGCTGCGTCGGGTTCGCCTTGACTATGTCGGTGCTGCTGATGAGGCCGACGAGCTTGTTCCCATTCGTGACGGGGAGCCTGCTGATATTCTTGTCCGCCATGATCTTGGCAGCCTCCTCAACGGCAGCCGTCTGATCGATGGTCACGAGGGGGCTTGTCATGATATCTTTCACCCACACGGTAGCCGGGTCCATCCGGGGCTCGACGACCCGCCTCATTATGTTGGTCTCGGTGATTATCCCTATGGGTCTCCTGCTGTTAATCACGATGACAGACCCGATACCGAACTTGTTCATCTTCAGCACGGCAGCGTGCACTGAGTCGTCTGGTTTCACTGTCTTGATGTTCTTCGCCATTATGTCTCGAACTATGATAAATCCGCTCAATAGAATCACTCAATTAGAGTTGGAAAGGGGTACCATTTTAACGTTTATGGGCAGGTTGGGCTACCACTGCCTGATCTCAATGGCGATGCCGTTGTTGTCGAGGAACTCGCCCCTCCAGCTCTCACCGAGGCTCATGGGCTCCCTACTAATGGTAACTCCCTTGTCCTTGAGGTACGCGATGACTGACGGCATGTCGTCCACTGTGATTGCCATCATCCTATAACCGACCTGGGGCTTCTCAGGGATGGGCTCAGCGTTCGGGAACTCCAGCAGCTCAAGGTTGGTATCACCCAGCTTCATGAACACGATCTCGGTGATGCCCTTCGACCCGTCCATCTTGTGCTGACTCGTGACCTCAAAGCCTAGGATTTCCGTGTAGAATTTCACGGACCCTACCATGTCCCTCGTGGTTATCTCGGTATGATCAATCCGGTTGAACATGGGGATGTGAGTGGACCCATTGGTTTTATAGTTATATTTCAACGCCTAGTAGGTTGTAACGTCTGGTGATAAGATGGACATCAATAAGATTCGAGCAGACTTCCCGCTCCTAAAGGAGTGGGTCTACCTTGATAACGCCTTCGTGGGCGTCATGCCAAGACAGGTGAAAGAGGGGTACGAGGAGTACGTCAACCTCTGGTACAACTTCAGTCCCCCGGGGGATAAGACCATACTCCAGGAGTGGCTTTCGAGGGCCACGAGGCTCAGGGAGAAGGTTGCCGACTTCGTCAAGGTAATGCCCAAGGAGATAGCATTCACCACGTGCACAGGCTCGGGTCTCAACATCGTCGTCAATGGCATGGAGTGGGAGAAGGGGGACAACGTGGTATTCCCCGAGTGGGAGCACAACGCGCTCTGCACGAACAAAACAGTGCGAAACGGCGTCGAGTCAAGGGTAGTCCAAGCTAGGAACTATCGCTTCGAGCTTGCAGACATCGAGAAACAGATCGATGACAGGACCAGGCTCATCCAGGTGAGCCACGTCAGCTACGTCAACGGGGACACTATGGACCTTGAGGCGTTAACCGAGATGGCCAACGAGCACGGCGCCAAGGTGCTGGTTGACGCCACTCAGGCGGTGGGGGCCCTCGATGTGGACTATCATAAATCAGGCGTGGATTACGTCTCGGTAGCCCCGTACAAGTACCTCATGGGGCCTACGGGGCTGGCTTTCCTCTACGTCAGCGAGGAGAACATCGACCAGCTGACCCCAGACAGGACGGGATGGAAGAACCAGATATACGAGGGGGACAACCCGGAGGAGTCGATCAGTGAGGGCTCTGCCGAGAAGTTCGAGTACGGCACCATCCATTTCCAGGGGGTGTACGCACTGGAGAAGGCCATTGATTACCTGAGCGCCATCGGTACAAAGAACATCGAGAGGAGGAACCTGGAGCTGGCGGGCTACCTGTACGACAGCCTTGTCGCAAAGGGTAAGAAGATGTACACCCCCGATACGCCCACGTCGCCCATCGTCAGCTACTTCGAGGACAACCCGCTGCCGCTTGCGGCCAAGCTCAAGGACATGAAGATCAAAGTGACGGGGAGGGAGGCCCACAGGGGCCACATGAGGATCAGCGGTCACTTCTACAATACCGTGGAGGACATCGATAGGCTCCTCGCCAGCATCCCCTAACACAGTTCACCCGTTTTCATCAGCACTACTCCCGCTGAACGCGACGAGTTTAGCGAGGCAGTCGATACTGAAACTCCAGCATCGGACATGAGCAGCATTTATCAGTGCAAGAAATTAGGTTTATCTGAAATATTTTGACTAAACGTGCCTTGATTCTCGGATTGATTATAATTGCATTAATCCCGATCAGTGTAACCTCCGCAGCGCCGGAGGAGAGATTGGGTCACAGGATGATATACGACCCTGTCGACCAGCGTATCATCCTCTACGGGGGAGCTGTCTGGGATGACGAGTACACGTTCTACGGTGAGCTGTGGAGCTACGATACCGGCACCAACACGTGGAGCGAGATAGAGGCGGCGAATAAGCCTCCACCGCGGTTCAACGCCATGTTCACGTACATATCTGGCAGGCACCAGATTTTCCTGTTCGGTGGTTTCGCTGGCAATGGACGCGTGGCTGACACCTGGATATATGACATCGAGTCAAGCACTTGGACAGAGCTGGACCCGCCCGACCACCCCAACCAGAGAAGCGACTCGTCAATCGCTTACGACCCAGACAACGACGTGATCATATTGTTTTCCGGGTACAGGCGTGATGAGGTCAAAACTCGGGAGACCTGGGTCTACACCTTTGAGGACGATAACTGGGTAGAGATGGGTTCCGACACATCTCCCCTTCATCAGTACGGCCACTACATGATCTTTGTGCCAGAGAAAGGGCAGCTCCTGATGTACCCTGGTCACTGGTCCATAGTATCCGAGGGGGTCACGGTGAACCACGGGTTCGGTGGCAACATATGGGAGTACGATTACGAGGAGGACCAGTGGATAGAGAACCTGTCTATATCTAGCCCTCCCGGGAGGTACTGGGGCAACCTCGCGTATGACTCGAACAGGAATAGGCTCGTGTTGTTTGGAGGGCACGGAGCGAGGGACTTTGATGACACTTGGGCCTATGATATCGACTTGGGGGAATGGGAACAGGCAACGGGCAACACTAGACCCGCCAAGAGGGGCAGCTCCAACATGGTGTATGACCCCGAGCACGATGTCTTCGTTATGTTCGGCGGAATTGACACCATCGGGTCAAGTCTGAGTGATACCTGGATACTGGACGCTGAGGCCCTGACGTGGAGCATGGCTGAGGACACACCTGTACGTGAGGAATCAACCGGTTTGTCCATCCCCGGGTTCCCAATCTGGACGGCTCTGACCTCATTCGTGATTCTGGGGGCATACTGGACGCGAAAACATCAGTGATACATGTAAATTCAGTGATATTTGCGTCGTTCTTTTAACAGAACCGTTAAATCATACAGGTTTTCATATTTTGTAATGGCTCCCAAGGATTTACCCGACGGAATAGCGATTCTCGACTTTGGAGGACAGTACTGCCACCTTATCGCACGACGCGTACGCGAGATGAACGTGTACTCGGAGATTCTTCACAGCGATGCTACCAAGGCCGATATCGAGGTGCTTGGCTCAGAGATGAACCTCAGGGGCATCATATTCAGCGGAAGTCCCAGTAGTGTCAAGGCAGCAGATGGACTCAGGCTTGACCCAGAGATACTGGAGATGGGTGTCCCAGTTCTGGGCCTCTGCTACGGACTTCAGCTCCTTGCGAGCATGCACGGCGGCAAGGTGGAGAAGGCAAGGGAGTACGGCCTTACACTGGCGTACGTGGACAAAACGTTTGGCATCCTTGAGGGGATGGACGCGTGCCAGCAGGTCTGGATGAGCCACGGGGACACGGTCTTCGAGGCACCAGAGGGCTGGACGCCGGTAGCCCACACAGACAGGGCCCCGGTAGCCGCAATGGTCCACGAGAAGAAGGAGATTTGGGGACTCCAATGGCACCCGGAGGTCAACCACACCGAGCACGGCATGGAGATGCTCAGGAACTTTGTCATCAAGGTCTGCAAGGCAGAACCAAACTGGCGGCCACTTGACGCGGTTGAGGAGGCCGTCAACAGGATCAAGAACATCGTAGGGGACGGAAAGGCTATCATCGCTCTAAGTGGTGGTGTGGATAGCAGCGTTGCAGCCGCGCTTGCGGCGAGGGCTCTTGGGGAGAGACTTATGGCGGTCCACGTTGACCAGGGCCTGATGAGGATGGGCGAGTCTGCCCAGGTGGAGGAGGCGTTCAGGGATCGGGTCTTACAGCTGGTGGTGGTTGATGCCTGTGAGAGGTTCATGGCCAGGCTTCAGGGAGTAGTTGACCCCGAGACCAAGCGCAAGATCATCGGCGAGGAGTTCATCAGGGTCTTCGAGGAGAAGGCAAAGGAGTTCGGGGCCGATTACCTGATCCAGGGCACCATCTACCCTGACAGGATCGAGTCTGGGCTCACCAAGAACAGTGACACCATCAAGACCCACCACAACGTCGGCGGCCTGCCCTCGGTGATGGACTTTAAGCAGGTCATCGACCCGCTGGAGGACCTGTACAAGGACGAGGTCAGGGGCCTGGGAGAGCGACTTGGGTTACCAAAGGAGCTGGTGTGGAGGCAGCCGTTCCCGGGTCCGGGTCTGGCAGTACGCATCGTGGGAGCCGTTGACGAGGAGAAGTTGGAGATACTGAGGCAAGCCGATGCCATCGTCGTCGAGGAGATCGAGAAGCACGAGTTCAGCAAGAGCCTGTGGCAGTACTTCGCTGTCTTAACCGATACAAAGAGCACGGGGGTCAAGGGAGACGAACGGGCATATGGATACACCGTCGCTGTCAGGATCGTCGAGAGCATCGACGCCATGACGGCGAACTTCAGCTTCGCGCCGTGGGAGGTTCTTGAGAGGATCAGCAACAGGATCGGGAACGAAATTCCACCAGTCACCAGGATCGTTTACGATATTACCCACAAGCCACCGAGCACCATCGAGTGGGAGTAAACCAATTCTTCTTAAACCCACATTCTATCTACATTTGATGGAACTCGAAGAGTTTCTGGTCAAGGCCAAGAAGAGTACCACTGGCTCGGAGGAGACTGAGCCTGTTCAGCTTGACGATGGCTCAAAGGAGTACCGTTTCGAGATCGAGGACTATGTCTACAGGGACAGGTTCTTCGGGGGCAACCCCTTCGTCGGTGAGGAGGTCGTCTACTGGAAGGGAGACCCCATCTGGTCCATGAACTACTATGGCAAGGCCACATCAGGGACACCCGACGAGGTCTTCAAGTTCCTAGTCAAGGTCCTGGGAGCCGTGGAGAAGAAGAAGCCGTACAGGGGCCCCGAGAGATTCAGCGATGGACTATGGGAGTACAGGTTCATGAGCAGGGGTAACGTCTACTCCTTCTGGGGCGAGGAGGAGATCATGTACAACGGTATCAAGGTACACTGGCTCAGGTTCCACGGCGGAGAGATAGGGGAGTAACCCATAAACACGTGCGGAGTACATGGATGATATGAGCTATTCCTACCCCGATGACGGCCCCCCGGCTGACCTTCTAATAGCGGCCGAGGCCGAGACACTGGGAGAGGCATTCGCCCAGATAGCCTACGCAATGTTTGAGATCATCACACCCCTAGAGGGTATCGCCGAGAAGGAGGAGTTCACCCTAGAGGCAACGGGGACCGACCTTGAGAGCCTCCTATTCAACATCATGGACGAGTTCCTATACATCAACGATGTCGAGTTCCTGGTCCCAAAGAAGATAGAACTAGTCGTGGACATCGATAAACTCAAGGCCACGGCCAAATGCATCGGAGAACGGTTCAGCAGGGACACCCATGAGACGGGCATAGCCGTCAAGGCAGTCACCTATCATATGATGGTGATAAAGGAGACAGAGGACGGCTGGTACGTCAGGATGGTCTTCGATACTTAATGCCTAAAAAACAAACTGGTTCTATGGAAATATAGATGAAAGTAGGTTACTTGGGAATCTGGGCCCGCTTCATCATGATGATTCCCTTGCACTTGTCGGCATATGCACAGTAATCAAGACATGAAGGTGCCTTCTCCTTCTTCTCCCACTTGGCACCGCAGTCAAGGCAATCGCCCTTGTCCTCATCGCTCCAGACCTCGACCCTGCCTCCGCAGGTTTCGCATACCTCATAAGCAACGCTGGGCCTAACGTATTCCTCGATTCCGGGGCAGTAGTTCTCGCTTGGTCGACGCAGGAAGCTCATTTCATCACCTATAGCATTACAGTACTCTCAGTGGGCCTGGGAATCTTCACTATCAGTATCCTGAGGTCGCTCTCCGACTCGTTGTACCAGCAGTGCATGATCTTGGCGGGGCTGTGGATCACCGTGTCCTTTGACACGGTCTTCCTCTCGTCCCCTATCTCGACCACTCCCTCGCCCTCAAGCACGTAGAAGATGACATCCACCGGCGTGATATGCTGGCGTAGTCTCTCCCCTGGCTTGAGATGGAGATGTACACAAAGTGCTTTTACATGGTCGTATATCTTCCTTGTCTCTACCCCGTGAGGGTTTTTTCCCAGGGGCGTTTCCCATACGTTTGTTGTTTCCATTTGATTCACCGTTACTTGATTGGTGGGCGTCTAGCCCAAGATACCTCTTCTTGCTGTAGGTAGCAGTTAGCACCGTCGCCGCAAAAATCCGTGGCGTGGACCTCGACCGCTTTCATGATTGGGTCCATGGTCACGTGATTCAACGAGTACACGTTGTTCTTTCCCTTCCGCTCCCGCGTAACGAAATGACACCTTACAAGGGGCCTCAGATTGTGGCTGACCATCGATTGCTCCTCCTCCAGGGCCTTGACGAGCTCGGTTACGCTCATCGGCCTCTCTTCGAGGAGCTCGATTATAGCAAGTCGCGTCGGGTTAGCCAGTGTTCTGAAAAAACCGTAGCAGAGTCTCGTTAGTCCACGTTTCACCTACATCACCATGAAGCGTTCTTCATATGAAGCACTAATCATTAGAATAAAAGGCTTTCGCGGATACTGACTATTACTATAATTACACGCCAAAATGACAGGTGTCAATGACGTCGCAGCTATTAGGGAAATGGTCCTCCACGAGCGCGAAAATGGCGGACACGGTTGACTCGTTCACGAAGACGTACTTCTCCTTGCCACGCCGCTCGGAACTGATGAAATTGCACTTTTCCAGCAGCTTTAGGTTGTGGCTCACCATGCTCTGCTCCAGATCGAGCAAAGTCGCTAGCCCACTGACGTCAAGGGGACCGTCCTGTAGGCGCTCAAGTATAGCTATCTTCATAGGGTACGCCAATGTAGAGAAGAACCCATAACAAATATCACTCAGTCCGCGCTTCATCCAATCACCACTCTCACGTAGATTGGCGAAGCTAGATAGAACGCTTCTATCTGATAAGTTAAATGATGCAATAAAAGTAATAGTTTAAGAAAATTAGAAGTGTAGTCTGTTCAGGCTGCCGTCGATGACTTCCATGCCGTTCATGTACGGCCTCAGTGCCTTGGGGATCAGGATTGTGCCGTCCTCCTGCTGGTACTGCTCGATGAGGGCGATCATGGTCCTGCTGGTGGCTATGGCCGTGTTGTTCAGGGTGTGGACGAAGCCCTCTGGTTTGGCCCCCTCCTTAAGCCTGTACTTGACGTTGAGCCGTCTAGCTTGGTAGTCCGTGCAGTTGCTGTTTGATCCCGTCTCGCGGAACTCGCCGTCGGCCATCCAGCACTCGATATCATATTTCTTGGACGCTATGCTCCCCATATCTCCAGTGCAAACATTCACCACGCGGTAGTGGAGACCCAGCCCCTCGTACAGGAGCTCGCTGTTCCTCTGCAGCTCCTCGTGGAGGTCCCAGCTTTGCTCGGGACCGCTGAAGATGAACTGCTCTATCTTGTGGAACTGATGGACCCTGAAGATCCCCTTGGTGTACCTGCCGTGCTGACCGATCTCACGCCTGAAGCATGGGCTTATACCGCATAGCTTGATGGGCAGGTGCTCCGCCAAGACTGTCTCGTTCATAAGCATGGATCCCACGCTGTGCTCGCTGGTGGCGATGAGGTACAGGTCCTCGTCCTCGATCTTGTACATCACGGACTCAAAGTCAGCCAAATCTGTGACCCCCTCGTAAGCGGCACGTCTGATCATGAACGGTGGCTGGATTAGGGCATACCCCCTCTTGAGGAGGAAGTCTATGGCGTACCTCTGGATCGCGTGGTCCAGCAGCGCGAACTCGTTGCGGAGGTAGTAGAAGCCGGCCCCAGCCGTCTTCGCGGCCCTCTCGAAATCAGCGATGCCCAGCGCCTCAGTGATCTCCGTGTGGCTCTTTGGCTCGAAACCGAACATGGGTGCCTTGCCCCACCGCCTGATCTCCACGTTGTCGTGGTCGTCAGCGCCGTATGGAACCGACTCGTGAAGCATGTTGGGCAGCCGCATTAGGCCGTCCCTCAGGTCCTCCTGGAGGGAACTCATCTGAGACTCTAGCTCCTTGAGCTGAGATGGAATCTCGCCTGCCTCCTTCTTAAGGCTGGAGGCGTCCCCACCTTCCTTCATAACGCGACCTATCTGGGAGGATATCTCGTTCCTCCTCCGTCGCATATCATTGACCCTTGCTGTGAGCTCCCGCCATTCCTGGTCAGTCTTGATGACGTGGTCTAGAAGCTCAAGTTTCTCTGGGTCATGTCTTCTGGCTAGGTTTTCCCTTACTTGCGCGGGGTTTTCTCTGATGAGTTTTATATCTAGCATTCTAATCCACGCAACAGAACAATTTGGGCTTCACGCATTTAGGAGTTATGCGGGAAATCCGTGTTTCAGGGACAGGATTCGCCACTTTCACCGGCCTCCCTCTATTGCAATCCTATGCGTACGCCTTTTATCCGATTTTTACCGGGTTTGAGTTGAAAAGCTATGTCAACATACGAGATTGGCGCATTCGAGGCCCTTGAGTGGGCTTGGAACGTTTTGAGGACAGAGGACTCCGAGAACAAGGCGGAGGCAACGACCCAGATCCGGGATATGCTCTTCAAGCTGGGCTCAGGGACACAGGTTGACTTCAAGCAAGACCTCGCATAGGTTATTAGAAGCCCGACACCATTTTCATTGAATCATCTTGACCGATTTCAAGGCAATGGAGATACATCGCCTCAGCCTCATCGAGGGGGCAAAGCAGGCCAGGGGGCTGGCGGTTGTGATAGACGTTTTCAGAGCATTCACCACCGCTGCCTACGTCATGGCCAACGGGGCCGAGAGGATAATCCCCGTGGGAACAGTGGAGGAGGCGTTCGAGATGAAGCGCGCCAACCAGGGAGTCATCCTCATGGGGGAACGCGGCGGAAAACAGGTACTGGGCTTCGATTACGGTAACAGTCCCCACGAAGTCAGGGACGTTGACTTTACGGGGATCACGGTGGTCCAGACTACAAGCGCGGGGACCAGAGGGCTGATGCTGGCTGGGAACGCCGATGAGATTCTTCCCGGCAGCTTCGTGATGGCTGACGCAATCGTGGAATACATCAGGGAGCGAGGTCATGAGGAGGTTAGCCTCGTGGCAATGGGCTGGGGAGGGGCAGAGAAAGCCCCCGAGGACGAGCTCCTGGCCGAGTACATCGAGATGAGGCTCAAGGGTGAGGAACCCGATTTTGAGGGCATGAGAGAGGAGATCAGGAGGCATCCCCAGGGCGCAAAGTTCTTTGACAAGACACAGCAGGCATTCGTGGAGGGCGACTTCCACGCGGCAATGGACATCAACAGGTTCAGCTTCTGCCTTAGGCTGGTGCCCAGTGAGCCCAGCTACATGGTCAAGGTCCCCGTTGTCATCGACTCAAAGACATCATGAATGATTACAAATTCTGAGGGCTCGGAATGAACCACTAGGGCTCGATGATATCCCAGATGTTACCGTCTGGGTCCCTGAAGTACAGCGACCTATCCCCCTCCTTTGTGACCTCGCACCCGTTTGCCTCGAGGTGGGCACGTGCCTGGGCTAAGTTCTCCACGATGAAGCTTGGAACGGGAGGGTGACGCTTCAGCTCCTGGACGTACAGTGTGATGGAGCCCGTGTCGTAGACCACGAGCTTTTCCTCGGTCTTCTTGGGCGTGAACCCTAACACGTTCTCGTAGAAAACATGGGACTTTTTGAGGCTCTCCACGGTTACCGCTATGTCCCTGTTACCGGTGAATTTCATATTAAATACACATAGTGGGTATAAAATAACGGTTACTTTGGCAGTAACAACTTGTTTTTACTCTTTATTAACTACAAAATACTATATTGTACCATATAGATTCAGTATACATTCTCGGTGTGTGGGTTAGATGGTAGAGTTTTGTGACCGCTGTGGATCCTTCATGGAGCAGAGCCTTAGTGGTTACGAGTGCCCACGCTGCGGGTGGATCAGGCGTGAGGAGGTCATCGAGGTCAAGACCGCTCCCGAACACAAGGCTGAGCCGGTGTACGTCATGAGCGGTGTTGAAAGCGCTATCATAGTGGAGCGCGCATGCCCCGAGTGTGGAAACAGGAAAGCCTACAGGAGCGTCAACGTATCATTGGGGGAACACGCAGGGGTCAACACGGACCGCAGCGTCGAGAAGTTCAAGTGCACCAAGTGTGGGCACTCATGGGTAGTAAACTAGTTTTATCGAGGCTTTACCTCGACGTTTATGGGTATTCCTTCCTCGATGCTCTTTGATACGATGCAGAAATCCTCGAAGAGTTTGTTGCAGCGCTCGTACTGGCTGCCGAACTCTTCCATGTCTATCTCTGGACTGATATCAACGTTGATCTTGGCGATCCTCCACCTTCCCTTCTCGTTCCTGCGCATCTTTCCCTCCACCGTTGTCTCTATATCCCCCACCTCGGCTCTAGCCTTGTTGAGGCAGAACAGCAAGCTGGCCGTGAGGCAGTTGCCCATAGCGGTAGCTAGTACCTTGGACGCGTTTGGGCCCATATCACCGCCCACAGGCTCGGGCTCGTCCATCTTGAAATCAAGGCCATCGATGCCGAAATCGACGTTAAACACAAAGTCCCTCTCCCTTTTCATCGAGACCTTGAAGGTCTTCTCATCTTCACCCATTAGAATCAGATGAGTTACGGCGGCACGGAATAAAAGCTAAGAGTCGGGGAGCTCCGGGACGAACTCCGAGGGGTGCTCCTTCCTGTACTTTTCCTCAAGGAAGTACCCTCCCGCCACCAGTATGAACCCTAGGAGGACCAGCACGTATATGATGATCTCGTTGGAGGTGTCCCCGGTCACAGTGACAAGGTAGACGAGTCCCAGGCAGAGGACCGCACAGGCACCTGCCCCAGTGAACATAAGGGTCCAGGGGCGGTAGTTCGCGACCATGCGGTTATGTATGGGAGCGAAAAGAAAAGGCTTCTCAAACAGCGACTTGGGATGAGCATAGTTACAATGGCTTCATCGTCACGAGCCCCGG
>JAUWLH010000208.1 GCA_030613835.1 Candidatus Bathyarchaeota archaeon
CGCCCGAACCCAGGCTGGGATACACCAAGTGGAGGGAGCTGGGATCACCAAGAGTATCAGGGAAAAGGGGCACAATGAGAACAGCCATAACTTGAAGGGGAGCATCGACTGGCTCCTGAGGAGGACAGAAGCATACACTCAGATCAGGAAGATAACCCGGTGGCTCACAGAAAACATGCCCGAGAGCTCAATGACCAGGGTTGTCCACGGGGACTTTCACCCATTGAACTTCATGGTCAAGGACGGAATGGTCACCGGTATTCTGGACTGGAGCAACTTCATGATCGGGGACCCCATGATGGGGCTCGGTTTCACGATCTCCCTGTTCACCTCAACCAGCGGCCATGTGGTCCCAAAGGAGGAGCTAGCGCAGGGAATCGAGATGTACTTCTCTGAATACTCCAAGGTACGACCTGTTGACTACTCCAACCTCGATTACTACAGGGCCTTCAGGCTGGCAATGGCTTACATAGAGGGGCTGGACGGCCAGGAGTGGTGGCAACAGCCGGAGATCGTGAAAAACATAGCGACCGAGCTCAAGGAGTTCACGGGGATAACAGTCCATACCTAGTGGTGGCAGCTTTTACTACTTTTTCACTATTTTCCATGAATAATTACTATTACTACCGGGGAACCCGAGACATTATCAATCTGGGAAACGCTTTTAACCATTAGTCTTGCATAACCTAACCACCAGCGAAAAACGAGGAGTCAGGATGGATCGATCAAATACTGTGTTCATCGGCAGGAAACCAGTTCTCAACTACGTACTCGCATGCATGACCCTGTTCAAAAGTGGCAACGAGATAGTGGTCATCAGGGCTAGGGGAAGAAGCATCAGCAGGGCAGTCGATGCCGTGGAGGTACTTAGGAACAGGTTCATGCCCAAAATAGAGGTGACGGATATTCAGATTGGGACAGAGCGCCTTGAGAGCGATGACAGGGGGCCATCGAATGTTAGCACCATCGACATCTACATCAAAGCTTAAAAGCAACCGTAGAGAATCTTGACACCTCCGACGAGCCGGAGGACCTACCGACGTGCAGATACAGCTATGTGAATTTTGTTTGAAGAGCGGGATGCTCTGTAACAAGTGCAAGACCAAGGTCGAGTCCGGGGAAGTCAGTACAAATTATATCGAGGTAGCAAAGACGCTGCTGGGATGGGAAAGCCAGTTCCAGTTCCTACAGAAGGTTAGGCTCGATAACGTGTTGGAGGCAGGGGGATTCCTAGTCCTTGTTGTGGGCAAGGGAGACTCGGCAAAGTTCAACGCGGAACCCAAGCTCACAAGAGACCTTGGTGACCAGTTCAACAAGAGGGTTCTCGTAATTGAGAGCGGGGTCAAGGACCGCCAGTTCCTGGAGGATCTTTTCTCGACCCAGCACATCATTACTATAAACATTATCTGGCTACCGGACGGAAGCACAGAGACCCGCGTGGTGCTTCAGGGACGTGGCAACAGACGTCTCAGCAAGAAGCGGCTACAGGCGTTAGTAAACGTAGCGAAGACTGTGAGAAACATGGATCTCCGCGTAGAGTACGCGTACTAACAGCCAAACTTTTCTTTTGTTAACACTCGACACGGGTCTATGGAATTCCTGATACCCAGGATGGGGCTAGGTTAAGCTTTTATACCCTTTTCATGTTCACATGCGTAGCCAATTAATGGTGTCAAGGTATGTTTGACAGTAGAAAATACGTTGAAGAAGTAAAAGAACACGTGGACGAGACCATAACCCTAGCGGGTTGGGTGGCGCGCACAAGAGACCTCAAGAAGATACGCTTCATCGTTCTCAGAGACAGGACCGGTGAGATCCAGATAGTCGTCAAACCCGATAACAAGGAGATGTTTGAGCTACCTCTGGGCAGGGAAGACGTAATAACTGTCACGGGAAAGGCCGTGACCAGTGATGTTGCAAAGGCGGGGGTGGAGTTCATACCAGATACACTGGACGTCATCAATAAGAGCATCCAGCCTCTACCCGTTGATATCCTGGAAAATAAGAAGAGCGACCTTGATACACGGCTTAATTTCAGGTTCCTAGACTTTAGGAGTCCATCGAGCAACGCCATTTTCAGGGTCCAGAACGCGCTATCCACGGCGTTCAGGGAGTACCTGAGCGGCAACGATTTCATGGAGTTTCAGCCACCTGGCATCATCGGGAGCGCATCTGAGGGAGGCGCTGACCTGTTCACGCTGCCTTACTTCGAGAAGCAGGCGTTCCTGGCCCAGAGCCCGCAGCTGTACAAGCAGATGTGCGCCATCAGCTTCGAGAAAGTCTATACCATCACGCCTATCTGGAGGGCCGAGAAGTACAACACCCCGGTTCACCTTAACGAGATCAGGCAGATGGATATCGAGCAGGCATTCGCTGACGACGAGAATGTAATGGATGTCCTGCAGAACACCCTGATTCACATGCTTGAGCAGGCCAAGGAGAAGACCGGTGAGCAGCTGGAGTTCCTGGGCAGGGACCTGGAGATCCCCGAGAAGCCTTTGAGGCGGGTCACCTACATCGAGGCAATCGAGATGCTCCAGGGCGAGGGGGAGACCATCATGTGGGGCGACGACTTCACCAAGACACAGGAAAAGCTGCTGACCAAGCTAGTTGGCAAGGAGGCGTTCTTCCTGAAGGACTGGCCGGGAGAACAGAAGACGTTCTACGCGATGCCCTATGACAAGGAGAACGAGGTTGACGCCAAATACCTTGAGGAGACATACGGCAACGTGGAGATCGGTGACAAGATAGTCAGGGCCTTTGACTGCCTCTACGCGGGCATCGAGATCAGCAGCGGCACGATGCGTATCCACAAGGTGGACCTGCTCAAGGAGAGGATCAAGTACAAGGGACTGAATCCCGACAACTTTGATTACTACACCAAGGCATTCCTGTACGGTGCTCCGCCTCACGCTGGCTGGAGTATCGGGCTTGAGAGGATCACAATGACAGTCTGCGGGCTTGACAACATCCGTGAGGCGTGTATGTTCCCACGTGACAGGGACAGGCTGGTGCCTTAGATGACCAAGGGTAGCTCATTCAATTACAAGATGGTCATCGTCATGAGGACCGACTTGGACATGAGCCTCGGCAAGATGGTGGCCCAGGCATGCCACGCGGCGGTCTCATGTAGCGAGGCATCAAAGAAGAATCAGACCAAGCACTGGAGAAGGTGGCGCGACGAGGGCGCCAAGACAGTTGCATTAGATGCGTTTAGCCATGAGGAGCTGGAGGAGCTTGCGGTAGACGCCGAGAAGAATGACCTCACCTACGTCCTCATCCAGGACGCGGGCCACACTGAAGTCCCGCCTGGGACCACTACCTGCATTGGCATCGGCCCACACCAGGAGCAGTTCATCGACAGGGTGACGGGAAACTTCCGGCTTTTAAAATAATTTTCACGCTAGGTTTTTACCCTAGCCTAACGCACTATTTTTTGGTTAATTATGCCTAGTC
>JAUWLH010000104.1 GCA_030613835.1 Candidatus Bathyarchaeota archaeon
AGCCATGGGTGGCGATATCATGCCCTCTGTCAACGATCTCCGTTACCACATCGGGATGGTTCATCGCGTTCATGGCCACAACGTACCATGTGGACTTGACCCTGTACTCGTCAAGCATGTCCAGAACCCGCTTCACTATACCGGACCTCCAAACGTAGTCCCCCTGGGTCAGCACACGTGGCATGTTCGCCACATCAGGGTTTGTCCCCATGAAAACGTACTCTGCGTCCAAATCAAACGTAAACGAGGCCGCGCACCTCTTCCCATCAGGCCAAACGGTATCCATATGAATCAATTGAACAGTGCACAGATTGCACAAAAGATTATCGAGTCAAGTGAAAAAGGGATGAAGTGTTTTAAAGATCCACTATATGATGTTTCGTATTATAGAGAAAACACGATATTCGGTTTTATGTAAAGAGACTAGATATCTCTTCATCTTCTCGGGCTCCCAAGTGGGGGCAAGGAAGAAACTGAGGAATATAATTGAGTGGAATAGATTCAAAAATTATCGCGATAATTGCCCTCGTCTTGGCGATCTCAGGACTCGCCTACGGGGTCTCAATTTCAGGTCCAGCGCGCGTGCGAACAGACTAACATCCGAGTTTTATTCCTTTACGAAATGCATTATCATCCATCTGACATCGTACATCGTCCAATAGGCTGAGAGGGGATCACATGCTATCTGCGGTGATGAAAGTCATGTATGTGTCTCCCCTTTCAACGGCATTGGTGAAGCTATTCCGTAAGGATGACATGAACAAATCAGGGACGATGAGAGAAAAATTCTCGATGACTTGGTGCTCGTACTTTTCAACATAGTCTCCAAGGGTCATCGGTTCCTAGTGCGCGCGTACATTTGTGCAGGGGCCTTTGGTCGTGGTTGTCTTAGTGGTCGTTCTGCTAAACATGAGGCAGAAACGCCAATAGTCCGGCTCGCCACGAATAATTATTCCTTTACTACTAGGACTAGCCGAAATCAATTAATACAAGAATACAGGGGTAATGCGTACAATAGGAGGAATCATACTCAACAACCACATCAAGGGACTGGTCTGCCGCGAATGCGGGGCCAGGTACCCTCAAAAACTGATATTCTCATGTGAGAAATGTTTCGCCCCACTCGAAGTCGAGTACAACTTTGATGATATACACGTGACAAGGGACGAGATCTCACGGCGACCAAAATCCATCTGGCGGTACAAGGAGCTGCTGCCACTGAACGACTACGGGTCCGCAGTTGACTTGGGTACAGGGCTGTCAACCCTGCATAAGGCCGAGAACCTAGGCAAGCTACTGGGTTTGAATAATCTGTACATCAAGGACGACACCGTGAACCCCACCAACTCGTTCAAGGACAGACCGGCATCGGTGGCCATATCCAAGGCAAAAGAGTTTGGAGCCGTCGCGGTGGGCTGTCCGTCAACGGGAAATCTCGCGGCCAGCGTCGCCGCCCATGCCGCCAAGGCGGGACTGCCATGCTACATATTCATCCCATCTAACACGGAGCTCAACAAGGTGCTTCAGGCATCGGTGTACGGTGCCCGAATCGTCGCGGTTGACGGCACGTATGACCAGGCCAACAGGCTCGCAGCACAGGTCGCGCAGGAGTACGACTGGGCCTTTGCCAACATCAACCTGAGAAGTTACTACGTGGAGGGATCAAAGACCCTAGCCTTCGAGGTCTGTGAGCAACTAGGCTGGGAGGTCCCTGACAGCATAGTGATCCCCCTCGGCAGCGGCGCTCTCTTTTGCGCCATCAAACGCGGGTTTGATCAGTTCAAGAGGGTGGGCCTAGTCGAAGACAAACCGACACGTCTATACGGGGCACAAGGGGAGGGCAGCGCGCCCATCGTTGACGCTTTCAAAGCGGGGTGGGACGAGGTCCTGCCCATCGAGTACCCGGAGACCGTGGCAAAGAGCCTGGCGATAGGCGACCCCGGTGATGGCTATTATGTCCTCAAGCACCTGAGGGAGACGGGTGGAGCAGCCGAGGCCGTCTCAAACCGTGAGATACTTGACGCCATCAAGCTCGTGGCCGAGACCGAGGGAGTGTTCACCGAGCCCGCTGGAGGGGTGACCGTCGCCGTGCTGATAAAACTGGCAGAGAGCGGGCACTTCAAGCCTGATGAGAAGGTGGTCTGCGCCGTCACGGGAAGCGGCTTCAAGGCAACGGACACCATCCAGAACGTCCTCGTCTCGCCCCCCGTGATCAAGCCGACCCTGAGCTCGTTCAGGGAGCAACAGGTGAAGAGCGATTGGTAGAGATCAACGTGTCCCTGACCGGGGCGCTTGCACAGGCATCGGAGAAGACCACGAAAGTCGAGGCCGATACGCTGTTGCAGGCATTGACCGCCCTGGCCGAGAGGTACGGCGAGGATTTCGGGTCAAGACTCTTAGATGATAACGGGAAGCCACGCAGGTTCATCAACATCTACCTTGATGGACGGGATTACCGGTTCCTCGGGGGCCTCAACGCCGTATTGAGCCATGGCACAGAGCTAAACCTAATACCTGCCGTGAGTGGTGGATAGTAATAGGTTGAGCGCATGTCCCGGTATGAGATAAAGGACTTTTCGGAGAAAGAAGTTGACTACTACAGCAGGCAACTCATGCTGAAGAACATGGGCTTCGATGCCCAGCGCAAGCTTAAGGGGGTCACAGTCTGTATCGTGGGAGTAGGAGGACTGGGAAGCCCTGTGGCGATACAGCTCGCCTCGATGGGTGTCGGGACTCTCCGACTAATAGACAACGATATCGTGGAGATGTCAAACCTCCAGAGACAGCACCTTTATGGCGTAGATCAGGTTGGCTTACCCAAGGTGGAGGCCGCGGCCCAGCGTCTCAGGGGGCTCAACCCGTTTATCAGTATCGACCCGGTTCCCATGATGGTCACGCCGTTCAACGCTGAGGAGCTTATCCAGGGATCAGATGTGGTCATCGGTTCACTGGACATGATGGCCCCCCGGTACTCCCTCAACAGGGCGTGCCAGAAACTCGGAATCCCATTTATACATGGTGCCGCGCTGGCCTACAACGGAACCGTTTCCACAATAATACCGGGGAAGACAGCCTGCCTCGAATGCTTCCAAGGAGGAATCGATGACTCAGAGATGCCAACATGTGCGACGGTTGGGGTTCACCCCGCTATCCTGGGCATCGTCGGGAGCCTCGTTGTCGCGGAAACGGTTAGGATAATCGTTGGACAGGAGCCTAACATTGCCGATAAATTCATGTTCCTAGACCTTGAGGACTACAGTTTCGAGACCATCAACCTGAGGAAGGCCGAAAACTGCCCGGTTTGCGGAGAGACAGACAAGACCCCTGAGCCCGTCGCGTATGACCCCATAACTGAAATCTGTGGCAGGGAGGGACGCAGGGTATTCATTTTCAACCCTGAGCAGCGGATGGACCTGTCTCTATCAGAGGTAAACGCCAAGCTAGAGGCCATGGGATTCAAGGTGTTAGTGAAGGGGGAGCTCGGTAGCACATTCGAGGGCTCGGATGGGGTTAAGGGAAGCATCCTAAAGACAGGAATCACCATTCTTGAAGGGTTCAAGGAGCAGAATCAGGCAGTCAAAACCCATGAGGGGATATTCTCCACTCTTGAGTAACTCCTATTAACATGCCCGATAAATGAAGCTGGTGTCAGATTATTCTGTAGACCTGATCCATCACGAGGAGGTATCCTTTCATCCTGTAATCCAGTACATGCTTATCAGCGTGCTCGTATTGATGGCTTACCTTAGCACGGAGGTTCCCCCCGGAATACCTTCGAACATCCTTGCGCTGGTGACTGTTATACTCGTCATCGTCTACATGACATTCAGGAAACTGAGGATAACCATATCGGATACACATCTGATAGTGGGCTTCGGGTACATCAGGCACACCGTAAGGATCGACAACATAGACACAATTGAAGCAACACTCGCTCCCTGGTACAGGTACGGCGGGTTCGGCATCAGAATGGGCTGGGATTGGAGTGTCGCCTACATCCAGAACTGGCGGCTAGGCGTAAGGGTAGTTCCCAAGAAGGGCAGGGTTCTGTACTTTAGCTCAAACCAGCCAGATATCATTGTGGAAAAAATCAAACAAAAACGGGCTCATTGACAGCATCATCTACCAAGAAAAATAAAATAAAAAGCCCTCTTGGGCCTAGTTTATAACGACCGTGTCAAGCTGGAAGTACCGCTTGGACAGGAACCGGATCTTCTTGATGTTATCACCGTTCTTGCCGATGGCGAGGCCCTTGTCCTTGGGCTCGACGGTGACCATGGCGATCTTCTTGCCCTCCATCCTGTCAACCAAGCGGATGTCCTTGACCTTCGCGGGCTTTAATGCGTTCCTGATGAACTTTTCGGGCTCATTCATGTACTCATAGATCTCGACCTGCTTGTTTGTCATGCTACGGAAGCGCTTGATCTTCTCGCCACCCTTGCCGACGGCCAGCCCGACCTCCCCCTTCTTGACTGTAAAGATAATGGTATCGTCGTCGATAATGCAGTCCACGATGGTGGCTCCTGTCATGTTCTGAAGGAGCTGGATGAACTTCATCTCGTCCTGTGTTATCTTGATGCCGTTTAACATTCTATTCTTCCTCTTTACCGAAGTCAAGAATCTTCGAGTCGCCGGGGTCGTTAATTACCATGGCTGATACGGGATAAGGTTTCCCACATAGCATGCCAAGGTCAACGCTGTCCTTGTCGTGGTTCCAGACGGGTATGTTTCCTAGTTTGCCATGCTCGATGATGGCCTCTTTGTAAATTTTGGGGCAGTTGGAGCTTATTATAGCCATCTTTGCTCTTCCTCTTCTCATGTCTCTAACCGCCTGCTTGGAACCTAATTGGATCTTGCCGGTTGATAGAGCGAGTCTCAGCTGTGGATCTATGCTACTCATCGCTTTTTCCTCTCTGTGTCATGAACAGCTCAACGCTTCCTGTTCCCAGGGGCATTGACTGTCCGACGATTATGTTTTCGATGACCCCTTTAAGTGGATCGATTTCTCCCTGTATCGCGGCGTTGACAAGGTGCTGGATGGTCAGCTCGAAAGCCGCTCTGGCTAGAACGCTTGATTTATCTCCGCTGATGCCGTGTCTGCCGATCTGCTGTACGGTGCCAGTCTTGGTCATGATGTCCGAGACCAGCATAACGTGCCTGATGTCGACATCTAGTCCCTGCTCTGAGAGGACCGCGTGGGCCTCCCTGATGAGGGCGTTTCTCGCCGCCTCGATTCCGAAGATGTTGGCGATCTCGTGGACGTTGTTGGTCGTTGTCTTGGCAGGGTCGATGCCAGAAATCCTTTGCACGCCCTCCAGATTGCTTCCATCAGTCCTGATGATCCACTCACCGTTTTCGATGGTGGTGAGGACACGCTTGATCTCGGGGATGCCCCTGATCTGTGCCTGAGTGAATGCCTTGATGATGGAGTCAGGGTTGTTTTTCTTGTCCTCTTCGAAGCTTACGAGGTACTCGTACTCGCCCTCCTTGGAGTACTCGTATGGGATAACTGCCTCTGCCTCGTCGAGGGATACGCTCAGCGTCTCCATCCTCTCGGGGTCCAAGGTGAACCTTACGCCCTCTGCCCTGAGGTCAACGTTGACCGTGTCGATGATGTCATCGATGGAGGTATAGGTTAGTAGTTTTGCTACCTCACGTGCCTTCTTCTCGGTCTTTCTGTGTTTCTCGTCAAGGAATATGTTCATGACGGGTGTGGACGGTTTCTTGCGGGCATCGACGATCTCGATAAGCCTTGGCAAGCCCAGTGTTACGTTCAGCTCCGCGACTCCCGCGTAGTGGAAGGTCCTTAGGGTCATCTGTGTACCGGGCTCGCCGATACTCTGGGCCGCCAGGATCCC